>DAHXNM010000071.1 GCA_027365375.1 Ferrimicrobium sp.
GCGGAGCGGGAGGGCGCTGCAAGTGATTCGTCGAAGGGATAGCGGGATCAGGCGGTGAGTTATTCTGGTTTGCGTTCCGGATGGCAGTTGGTTGGTCTGTAGCTGGTAGAGTAACTAAGGTTTGGTTCGGAAGAGGTTCGATCGTGGACAGCCCGTCAGTGGCCCGAGGTATGGTAGCGAGTTTTAGCGAGGCAATTGCCAAAATGATTGAGTCCTTCGGGACCATGGTGCTTTCGCTCGTTGTCGCCGTCGTGGTTGGTCAGTGGACGCACTCCTGGGCGTGGGGTGTAGGAATAGCCGTTTTTGGAGTTGTGGGGTCAATTTTGTCGATGTATTACCGCTCGAAGGCGGAGATCGACAGCACTCCTGTGCCAGTCAAGACGCGGCGTCCCGAGAGAGGTGGTGTTTCGCGTTTGCTCGAGTCAGATCTTGAACTCTCTGACGACGTTCGTCAGGCCGATGCGTGGCTGAGGAGGGACGAGTAGCGTGTCTAGCACACCTATTCAGCCTGAGGTGAGTATCGCCAAAGGCTTTCTCATCCGGCTGCTCATCGTCGCCCCAGTGGCGGTTGCCATTTCGTGGGCTCTTGCCGGTGATCGAGGTTTGTGGTCCGCGTTGTATGGTCTCGCGTTAGTCGCCGTCAACTTCGCCATTATGATCGCGTTCTTCCGTGAGGGTGCCAAATTTGGTATGACGGGTTTGATGGCCGCTGCTTTTCTCGCACTGCTCATCGGGCTCGGAGTGCTCACGGCGGCGATCATTCCGGTTGCGCATGCGCACTGGATGGATCTTATCGTCTTCGGCCTTGTGGTGATTCTCGGCCACCTCGCTGCGGTGATTATCGAGGCGCGCCGGGTCTCTGGGCGTTTGGGCGATGATGGTCTTGCTCCCTGGAGATTGGTCAGATGATTTTTGCGGGCATTAACTTTCCGCCCATAGCGGAGCTGCTGAACTGGAAGCCGATCGCCTTTGGTGGCACGGCGCTCATGTTCAACAAGATCGCCGTCCTCACACTGCTCTCGGCGGCAATTACCCTTGCGCTGTTCTTTGTCGCTGGACGGCGCCAGAAGCTCGTTCCCCGTGGCATCCAGAACATCATGGAGTCATCGATCGACTTTATCACCAACTCCGTCGTGATCGACGTGATGGGTCAAGAGGGGCTAGCGTGGGTGCCGTGGCTCACCGGACTGTTCTTCTTCATCCTGTTCAACAACCTCTTTGAAGTCATTCCCTTTATACAGATGCCGGCGACCGCACGAACGAGCGTCACGATCCCTCTTGCGCTCATCGTCTATGTCACCTTTATTGTGGTAGGCGTCAAAAAGCAAGGCTTTGGTCGCTATTTCAAATCAGCGCTTGTCCCGAGTGGAGTGCCGGTAGCACTGCTGATACTCCTTGTCCCCATCGAGTTACTCTCTACCTTCATCGTCCGCCCCTTTGCTCTCGCCGTCCGATTGTTTGGCAATATGCTCGCTGGCCACCTCCTGTTGGTGACGTTTGCGGTGATCTCGGAGGCGCTGTTCGTTCGCAGCATTGGCCTGATTGTGTTGCCGTTACCAGCGGCTACCCTGGTGGTGTTGACAGGCTACGAGATCTTCGTCGGTTTTCTGCAGGCCTTTATCTTTACCATCTTGACCGCCGTCTACTTAGGCGAATCTTTGGGAGGTGGGCACTAAGGAGTTGGTCTGAAGTTCGCCGTGAGCGCTGAAGCTCATCAAGGAGTTGGTATCGAATGTTGAAATGGAGAGGAAAGCAAGTTATATGCATAGCATGATGGCGACAATTATCGCGGTTGCGGCAAATGTCAACTTACGGAAGGGTCTCGCAGAGCTTGGATCGGGTTTAGCCTACGGTCTCGCTGCGCTAGGACCTGGAATCGGTATTGGAATTATCTTTGGTCAGGCGATCTCGGCGATCGCACGGCAACCGGAGACCGCTGGACCGGTTCGGTCGTTGGCCTTCCTGGGTTTCGCGCTCGCTGAAGCACTCGCTCTGATCGGGTTCGTTGTCTTCGTCCTCTTGAAGTACACCGGTTAAGGAATCGTTTCGTGCTTTTCGGAGTAGTTACGCAGTCGCCGAACCCAATTTTGCCCTCGACAGGGGAGATTATCTGGTCGGTCATCTCCTTCGGCCTCTTGTTGGTCATATTGGTGAAGTATGCCTTCCCTCCAGTGGCCTCCATGATGGCCAAGCGCAGTGACAAGATCAGAGACGATCTTGAGGCCGCTGAGTCGGCGCGTCGGGACGCCGAACGTCTCGCAGAGGAGCGCCGCGCTGAGCTTGGTCGCGCACGCGAAGAGGGCCAGCGCATCATCGAGGATGCGCGAGCTACCGGTGAGGCGCTGCGCCAAGAAGCAGCGGCTGAGGCACAACGTGAGGCCCAGATGGTACGTGAACAGGCTCAGCTGCAGGTAGCGGCTGAGCGATCCCGGCTGATCCTTGAGCTTCGGGGTGAATTGGCTGGCATGGCGATCGAACTGTCCACTCGGATACTCGCGCATGAACTCGCCTCGAGTGAGGTAGATCCCCTGGTGGAGTCCCTCCTCGCGGAGGCGGATTCGGAGTAGACATGAGAGAGCGAACCCGTGGATTCGCCATCGCCACTCGTGATCTTGGGATCAGGAGTGATGAGTTGGCACGCATAACACAAGAGATAGCGGCGGTCGCGGCGC
>DAHXNM010000073.1 GCA_027365375.1 Ferrimicrobium sp.
GTGCGCCAGGAGAAGGTCTATATGGTTATTGATGATCACGCGCTCCAGTGGTTGGATCCCTGGTTGCCATCATGCAACCTTGATTACTAAGACTCGATAGTCGTCGCGGCGACCTGAGTTGAGGCCAGCGAGAGGCATATATCCAAATGCCCGAATCAGGGCCAGTTCAGTTAGGTGTCTCCATGCTCGGGCGAAGAGAGCGCCAACGAACTCCTATCCGTCTCGATATAGCGTGACTCTCGACGCGCCTGATCCCTCAGCTCTGCCCATGATGGACCGTTGACTCGCACGTCGCCATCAGCGCGGCGCTGGAGGGCTATAGCTGGCAACACAGATGACCAACCTGCTCGCTGCCGATGTGAGCAATCACAAGACCAGCCTCCTCGCTGGCGGACGGCAACGATAGGAGCTGCACTGTTCAGCTTTAGCCGCAATGGGGTCGATCAGCCAGAGAAACCGCCATCCTCAGTCCGTGGTGACCGAGGGTGAGTCTTCGACTTGCTGTTGGCCACGCCCATCAGCGGCGTTCGCTGATGCCGATAGGGTAAGCCCCTCCGCCTGAGTTAATCGGCTACCAACCTTGGCTGCGAGCTTGGGTGCTGAGAGGATGATCACGACACCGACGATGATCCAACCACCAGAGACGATTGGAAACCAGGCAGAGGCTCCGGTTGGATACGGGATCACGTTGCGATAGAGGGTGTAGACGATCAAGACACCGGCCAGAATCGGCAAGATAATCTCCCAGGTGGAGACCGAGCCACGTTCTTTGAAAAAGAGAAGCACGACAGCACCGATAGTCGCCAACAGATAGGCAAAGAGTATTATCAGCGTGCCGATGGTTCCGAACCAGAGAAACTCATCGAACGCCGTAGCCCCAAAGGCGAGAGCTGAGATCCACGAGATCAGCAAGATCACGCCGACGACGAGGGTGGTTGCACGTAGCGGGGTTCCCGTCTTGGCATTGACGACTCCGATACCCTTCTCACCGAAGGAGTCCCGAGATAGCGAGTAGGCAAGACGTGAGGCACCGACAGTTGAGGCCAAGGAGCACCCAAAGGCGGAGACGACAGTCCCGAGAGTTACCACGTTTCCAAGCCAAGAGGCGATATAGGTCGACCCGAGTGTTCCAAGGAGAGAACCGGAGTTGGCGAAGGTACTGAGTTGATGAGCGCTGGTTCCAAAACCCATGACCTCGACGGCGGTCACAAAGATGAAGTAGATGCCACCAAAGATAGCTGTGCCTACGATGGCTCGAGGGATGTCGCGTCGAGGGTGCTTGGACTCCTCACCGAGGGTTGCTGATGCCTCGAAGCCTGCGAACGAGAGGAAACCAAAGACGACGCCGAGGAACAACGCCGAGAAGCCAACGCTCTGGGATGGCTCAAAGACGGTCATTGTAAAGTGCTGACCCTCGGGACCATGCCCGACTATCAGCTTGATCAGCACTATCACTGAAAGTATCACGATTAGAGCGACGGTGGTGAGCTCAGTTCCAAGCAGAACGCGGGTTCCATTCTTGGCCGGCCTAATCGCCAGATACCATACACCCACGAGCTCGATCGCTGCCACCAAGAACGGCGCCCATCCAGGAGGAGATGACCAGATCGACAGACTTTGGAGGAGTGCTGTCAAAAAGATGGCCGAGGCCATGGCGGTCAGGAGCCCATAGAAGATGTAGGTGCCCATCAGCGACCATCCAGCGATCACCCCGGCCCGCGGTCCAAGGGTAGCGCCGACAAATCCATAGACCGATCCTGAATGATGGAAGCGCTGCGTAAGCCTAGCGAAAACATAGGCGATGAAGAGCACTCCGACGAGCGCGATCACGAAGGTCAACGGCACTGCTCGCCCGACGGTCCCGACCGAACCCTGTGGATTGATGTTTGCGGCCATTGAGGGTGCCATCAGTGCTACCGAGACCCCAACTACCTGCCATAACGATAGGCTCTTGGCCAGCTTTGGAGCTCCCTGAGTTGCCATATCCCCCTCCTTATAACTGTCCTTGACCTGCTCACCACCCTACCCTTGAATAGGATGGATGCAGCAACACTGGACCGTCGACTACTAATGTTTTAGCACATTCAGATCACAGCGATAACGTATTTTTGTTAACATTACATCGGTGACGCAAGAAGGGACCGACGATGACTCAAGGACAGCCGCCATTGCTCGATGAAGGCAAGCTCCACGCCGCCGAGGCGCGACTACACAAGCACGAGATCGATGCAATCGCGCTGACCTACGTCGATAACGCCGGCATAGCCAGAGTCAAGGCGATTCCGGTTGAAGGGCTAGACTCCGCCCTGCGTACCGGCATCGGTATGTCTCCAGTCTTTGACGCCTTCCTCTTCAATGACGAGATCACTCAATCGAGGTTCTCCGGAGGCCCTATGGGTGATCTCCGCCTCTTTCTCGATCTAGACTCACTCGCCCTCATCCCCGCCATGCCCGGCTGGGCTTTTGGCGCTGTAGATCGGTTCGATCAACTCCTTAACCCCCACCCCAACTGCTCTCGCGGCTTCCTGCGTCGCCAGCTTGCTCGCCTAGAGGAACGTGATATAGCGGTGAAGATGGGTTTTGAGATCGAGTGGGCGATCTCGAAGGCGACCGATGGAAGCTTCGTGCCTGCAACCGACGGCTCTGCCTATGGTCTCACCCGGATCGTTGATGTAGCCGACTACTCGCGTACACTGCTTGTCAACCTAAGAGAGGCCGGTCTCCTTGTCGAACAGTTTCATCCTGAATATGCCCCAGGCCAGTTCGAGATCTCACTTCCAGCCTTGGCTCCGCTAGCTGCCGTCGATCGGTTGCTGCTTGCCAAGACGATCATCCGTGCCACCGGACGCGCCTACGGCCTCTCGATCTCATTCGCTCCCGTCGCCGAGGTGAACGGCGTCGGCAACGGTGGCCACGTCCACATGAG
>DAHXNM010000077.1 GCA_027365375.1 Ferrimicrobium sp.
ATCGACCACCCTACCGATTGGGTTCGATGTGTTGAAGAGTTCTTGGGCAGTTACCGCTCCTAGAACCACCACATCGGCACTCGATGCTTCGTCTTGGGCGTCTATAAATCTCCCTGCCTCAACTGAACGAGAGCGAATTGCGAGCCACGACGGAGTAGTTCCATCCACTGTGGTTGGCCAGCTAGTTGCCGCGTTGGTAAGCGTCTGGTGCTGACTCGTCAGCGGAGCCACGGCGGCGATCGCAGGCGCGACGACATGCGATGATAGAGCAGCAGCGTCCGCCATTGTTAGGGTAGATGCGCTCCCTAAACCGCGGCGCACACCAGGAGCTGACGAGGTGCTCCCAGGCGCGACCGTCAGAAGGTTGCTTCCAAGAGATGCGATCTTAGAGTTTACCTTCGCCTGTGCTCCTTCGCCAAGGCCCACTGTTACCATTACGGCGGCTATGCCGATCACGATACCGAGTACGGTTAGCAGCGATCGCAGACGGTTCCATTGGATCGCCTCGAGTGCGCTTCGAAAGAGTTGCCCCCAGGTCATGAGACCACCTGCAACTCACCATCACGAATATACAGTGCTCGCGTTGCTCTAGCTGCCACGCTATCGTCGTGAGTGATGACGACTAAGGTTCGTCCAGCCTGGTTGAGTTCGTCAAAAATTGTCAGAATCTCTTCAGCACTATGCGAGTCAAGATTACCTGTAGGTTCGTCGGCAAGAATAATGCTAGGATCCCCAACGAGTGCACGGGCGATCGCGACACGCTGCTGTTGTCCTCCCGAAAGCTCCATTGGGCGATGGCTCATGTGGTTACCAAGCCCAACTCGTTCAAGGAGTACCGTTGCACGCTCTCGTCGCTCGTTCTTGGAGACGCCGGCATAGAGAAGCGGGAGTTCAACGTTGCGTAGGGCGGTCATGGTTCGCAATAGATTGAACTGCTGGAAAACAAAGCCAATACGGCGGTTACGTATCATAGCCAACTCTGATTGACTGAGATCTCGAACCAATTCCCCGGCGATGATCAGATCTCCAGAGGTTGGAACGTCAAGGCAGCCAATGAGATGCATGAGCGTCGACTTTCCAGACCCAGAGGGGCCGGTGATGGCTACGTAGTCATTGGCGGCCACGGTGAAACTGATCCCTCGGAGAGCCTCTACAAATAGATTCCCAAGTTGATAGCGTTTAGTTATGTCCTTGAGAACGAGCAGGTTATCTTGCAGAGAGATCTGTTTAGAGTCCACCCAGGCCGCCTCCACCTTTGGCACCTCGCTTTGCACCCTTGCCTACAGTACCAACAGTGCCCAACGACTTTGTGAAAGACGGAATCCTCTCAAGAATGTGTTGCCCGACAGAGAGACCATGCGAAACAATCACGCTGGCTCCAATTATTGGCCCCAAGGTAACTGAGGTTTTTGACTTTGTTTTGCCTTTCTCAACAATGACATAGGGATGTGACGTAAGCGAGTGAACCGCCAGGATAGGGACCTCAATAACGTTGGCCCGCACTCGCGCGATCAGCAAAATGTTCGCAGGGAGACCTGTGTAGAGTCCTGGTGGCGATCCAGTTATAGCAATTGCTACCGGAAAGGAGGCTACTCCACCCGTTGTGGTTGCGACTAGACCGACGGACGCAACGGTTCCGTACACTATAGCTGTTGAACCCTGCGGAGTGATTCTTGCCTGCTCGCCTTTCGTCACTCCGGCAATGCTGGCGTCGCTCACTGACGCCTCGACTAGCCATGAGTTTGGACTTATGACGGTAATTCCTGGAGCTACACCTGCAGCGTTTACTGTTCCAGACACCTGCAGCCCAGGAACAAGCGTGTTTGAGACTACAGTTCCCGATATCGGAGCCCTCAGGGTAGCGTCTCCTAGGTTTGCCTGAGCAATAGAGAGCGAATAGGTTGCAGCACTCACTCCAGCGTTGTCTGCATTGATCGTCGTGGACGCCGCTCCAGCAGCTTCATCGATACTGAGCTTGGCCTGGGCGCTAGCAAGTTGAGCCTGATCCTGGGCAACTGTAGCTGCGAGTGGTGCTGTCTGCAAAGTTGCGAGCTGTTGGCCAGAGGTAACCAATTGTCCAACAGCTACATTTACCGTATTGACCGCACCAGAGGTCGCAAAGCTAACGGTACGCTCGGTCGCCGGTTCTATGGTCCCCGACGCTGGTATAGTTTGGGCAGCAGTGCCATCTGCAACGGTTATTATTTTTCCAGTTCGCGTTGGTCTACTTCGACCAGCTGGCGAGGTCACGGCGCGAACTAGGTATCCGACACCAAATATAGCTAGAACAACCAGTCCGCGCAGAACGAATGTCCAGAATCGATTCCTAATCACGCGAGCGAGACAATAGAGTTACAAAACGACACAGATCCGATGGCAGTAGTCATGTGAGGCACTCTATGGTTCTGAGGTATGCGTTAGCCATGAATTCTGTTAGGAAGATGTTAGGTGTGGTCGAACTACGCAGTTTTGCAGTGGCGGCGCTCCTTCTCGATAGCCTAGAATTCGGGGTAGGTTCATGCAAGCGTACGGCAGCTTTGGAAAACTCCTCCTCAAGTTGACTCTACCAAAACCGATTGCAAAGCAGGCAAGATGGTTCAGTCTCAGCCACACTGAAAGACTCCGACATCATCATGTGGGTATGCGGAAGGGCGGCAATGTCTCCTGGCGGCAAAAAGCGACCTACCTCTGAAGCCCAGCTACACAAGGAAAGCATTGAAGCCGTAAAATGATCCGCCTAGACGGACGGCTACCTGGTTCGAGAAGGTGGCACCGGTCGCCGAGTCAGCGTTCTTTCGCGACCCTCGCTGAAGCTGATCCAAAGCGGATGTTCTAAACCTAGAACCACCGACACACCCGAGGAATTGGTCGCCCAAAACTGAAGAAAGTGCCCTCTGAGCTGGTAGAATAGGTGTTGTTGAATACCAAATTACACCAGTCAAGGAGAACACTTTCTGTGAAGCAATTCTATCACGCACCAGACGGTATCGAAGTAGCCTTTGACGATGAGAATTTGGTTGCCAATGCGGGACTTCTCTTGGTCTCCACCCTTGCTTCCAAGCTTGGCTTGGCTGATGTAATTACCGACAAGCTAGATCTCACTGGTCGAGTGGGTGGAGCCAATCCAGCGAGTAAGTCATTGACACTCATTCATGCGATGGTGGCGGGAGCCTCTCACATCGACCATGTGGTGCGACATGAAGTCGCCTGCTATAACTGTTCAGAAAGGAGGAACTTGTCATTCAGCTGACAAAGCCCACCGGCACATGCAGGAGGAGTAATCCACCTGTGTGAAGCTGCCGGGAAAAGTACCCACGGGGTATCCGTCGGCCAATCCGTGAGGAGAGGTTGAAACTGCCAGCAACGAGGCGGTAAGGGGCGAGGGCTAGCTGGGTATGGACAATATATGTGAATTGCCGTATAAACATCGTTACGATGAACAAGCCAAAGTTGCTGACAGGCTTGAACCAAAAGGTACGTGGGACGGTCGCATCGTTTGCGTGTAGGTGCGCGCTGACAATAGTTTCCACCGGTGTACAGGC
>DAHXNM010000088.1 GCA_027365375.1 Ferrimicrobium sp.
GAGTCTTGGAGCTGCGATCCTAGTGTCGGCGTCACTCCACGATGGGGCGGAACAGTTCCCATCCTTGCACACCCACCTGCGTTTGTGCCAGATGAGCCTGACGGCACGGCCAAAGCTTTGTAGATCAATCAGCTCTACTAGTGAGCCTCCCTTGGAACAACTCATCCCATTACAGACTGGGCACTTCGGTCGCTCGCCTCGACACTCAATATGGATCCGAAGGGGTGTCTTTGAACCTTGGTCACCCAGATCCTCGATGCCAATCAAATTGACATCCATAAGATCGAGCAAGATCTCTGCAATTCGGGGAGATTCTGTTCCACAGGGGCCCTCCAGTGATGAGTTGTTCAACTATCCCATTCTGGCAGAGCCCCTGTGACCCTCCCAAACTCACCCCTGGTGCTGGCTACACCTGACTCATTTCCCCACTTAAATCCGAAGTTCCGCGAAACTGGCAACAGTCTGATGCCAAAATATCTATCGCCTTCTCGGAATGCTTGAACCATGTCGAACGCTAGCATCAGTAGTAGAAAAAACTTCTAGCTAGTTCTGGAAAGGGCAACAAGACGATGGAGCCGAACGATCTCTCTCCCACTAATGGAGTACCGTCGTCAGGCTCATCAAGTGGTCTCCAACCTGGGATCGTCTCTTTGTGGGGTCTGGTCAGTCAAAGCATCGCCGGAATGGCCCCAACTTGTGACGTCGTCGCCTTCATGACAGCCGGTGCCGCCTTTGCCCTCGTCGCCCTTCCCCTCTCTTACCTCTTCGCCTTTATCCTCATGTTTATCGAGGTAAACACGCTTTACCATCTCTCCAAACATCGCAGCTCTGCCGGTGGCTACTACAGCTACGTCTCGGCAGGACTAGGCGCAAAACCAGCACTCGTTACCGCCATCATGGTCATCTCCTATCAGCTGATAAGCATCGCTGGCGTACCGATCTACGTCGCCGGCGTGTTCTTGCCGGGTCTAGCTCACTCCTACCTGGGCATTGCGCTCCCGAGCTGGTTCTGGATCCCCATGCTGTTGGTGTTCATCGGGGTACCATGGCTGCTGTCAGTGCTCGGCATTCGTCCAACCGTCAAAGCCATGCTCATTACGAGTTCACTCGAGATCGTCTTTCTCATCGTCTCTTCTATCATCATCATCGCCCGGGCGCACGTCACTGCTCCGTTGCATCCGTTCACCTTCGCTACCGTAGGGATCAAAGGCGTGGCACTAGGCATGATCTTCGCTATCACCAGCTTCATCGGTGTGGGCAGCCATGCCCCCCTGGGAGAGGAGACAAAGGGAATTAGGACTCAGCAAGGAAGGTTGATCGGCAAAGCCGCCATTCTCTCGCTGACTCTGGTTGGAGTGGCTCTCACCATTTCGGCATATGCGCTCACCGTCGGTTGGGGACAGGCAAAGATGGGGTTGTTTTCTCAGTCTGCAGCGCCCGGCGTACAGGTCTTCCTTCACTATCTAGGACCCATAGGAGCGGTCGCACTTGTTGTCCTAGCCATCAACAGCGCGCTCATGGACGACCTTGCGCTCATGACGAGTACCGCCCGAGTACTCTTCGCAGTTAGTCGAGACAAGCTGCTCCAGACGAGCTTTGCTACCGTCAACGGCAGACGAGCACCAGCTGCGAGCGTGACTTTCGTCGGTGTCACCGCGATCATCGTTGGGCTAGCCTTTGGTCTCTGGCTGGGCCCGGCGCAGGCGTTTGACGTACTTACTACTGCGGTCCTATTTGGCCTCGTCACCGCGCACACACTCATGAATCTCTCTCTCATGCGCATCTCTTATCGAGAGCGTCGTGTGGCCCAGCTCGCCTTTCATCTTGTCCTTCCGATCATCGCCATGGGACTCTTTTGGTTTGTGCTCTACGAATCGATCGTTCCCTTTGTATTCCCACTTGCGTGGGCAGCCGTCTTTTGGTTCTTGCTTCTAGTGGGAGCCATCATCTGGACCTACGTCAAGATAGGTGGAGACCGTGGCCTCTCTTCGAAGGCTGGCCACGAACTCGGTATAGCCCACGGAGAGACTATCGAAAAGCTTGGCCTTTGGCGGGAGACATAGAGATGACGACATCCACAAAACTCCACAGCTTAGGGCAGGGGGGTACGATTACCCTGGGAGACTGCGAAATCTACGCATCTGAAATCTTGGTGACACTCCCGATTATCATTCGCTGTCGCACACATCACGAAGGCGATACGAACTGCCAACTGCAACGCAGGTCGCGTCTACGCCGCGCGTGGGACCATCAACTCGAGTCCATAATCGACACCATCAACGTAGATCCTGGAACGATTGAGGTTGCCTTCGCAGAACTCGCAACCTCTCCTGATCCCAACAGCCGCCTTCTCTCGGCTCGAAGCGAGCGTTGCCCACTCCGAGTGCTTGCAGAGCTCGCCCATGACTGGTGGTGGGAGGTTCGGGCGGGTGTGGCCTCTAATGCACGTTGTCCACATCAGGTCCAACATACACTAGGAGCGTGAGTCCGAATCACCTTCCAGATCCAGTGGTTGGGTCCTGAAATTTGCCCAAATTGGGATTATGGTCTTGAGTTCTCGGTTTCGGTTCTCAATTGGGGTCAATGATCCCAAGTCGGGCCGATTCGCTGAGTTCTAGGCCATCACCAACCCTGCATTCACTCTTGCATTGGAGAGCTTTCGTAAGTTATGACAGATCGAGTGCAGCATCCACTCAGTCTCGGCTCCCGATAG
>DAHXNM010000120.1 GCA_027365375.1 Ferrimicrobium sp.
CTGGTGCTCAGTCACAAGGACAGACTGCTTCGTTTTGGGTCAGAGCTTGTCTTCTCCCTCTGTGAGCATTTCGGCCTTGAGGTGATCATTATCAACGCTAGCGAGGATTCAACCTTTGTGGAAGATCTAGCAAACGATGTCATTGAAATCGTGACCGTGTTCTCGGTACGGCTATATGGATCGCACAACCATAAGAACAGACAGGTTATGGAACGGCTTCAAGAGGTGGCCAAAGAGGTAACTTGAATGACCCGATGTCCGAGCCTCACTCTATGGTTAGCATTATGAAGCGCACGGTACGCCTAGCCACGTTGCCACTCAACAGAGGCAAGTATGGGGAGCTGTGCTCGGTGATCGAGGATTACACGGACGCAAAGCCCTTGGATGGGGCAGAACACGCAAAGGCGTCTGGAGAGCGCAAACAAAAGAGGTGCATATGAATGTATATGTATTTCGGAGCGGTATTTCATCATACCTACATAAAAGGTATCATCTCAATCGGTATAGCGGCCAACGAGCTTGGGAGCCACCGCGAAATTCAGTGACGATGGGAAGCAGAAGGACGTATTGATCCTCCAGGAGGAAGAGGAAGCTACGAAACAAGCGGCATAGCTAAGCGGCAGGGTTGTGCATCTGGTTTGGCGAGGAACTCCACCATGTACTTGGTCATAGTTCAACACGAATTACCGGTGAGGTCTACGCACACCTCGGACACGAGACTCTTCGGGGTGCTGTTGATCGGCTAACTGGTGTGCTGGATCCGAGTCTGGAGTCGAAATCGCAGCGGAACCGCAAAGGCTCGTCGTCTTTGCGTTACTCACCTTGGTTGATCGTTGCTGATCGATAGGTTTAACAAGTTAGTCGAACGTTGAATTCGATCAAGCGGGAGTGTGGTCATTGTCAACGCTGGTATGACTTACTGGGTCTACCGATTCCTGCCGGCGTAAAGGGTGGGTCATTACAACTAGATGGCGATCATCTCTAAGCGTTTCAATTGGTCCTGAATCTTCAAACGGGAATAGGTTTGGTAGTGATCAGCCCAAGTGTTGAGGGTCCTCCAGCCGATCTAACTGGGGAAATGTGGGGAACTCTCGAAAGTTGGGCAGGAATAAGGATGGATCTATGCAACGTCTCGGTCTTTGTGCTCACGGTCGATGATGCCGATGTTGGGGCGAATGCTGTGATAGCTTAAGAGTTGGCTAGGGTGATTCTGGAGGTGTAAATCGTGCTGCTTTCTATTACCACCCGCTATCGCCCTGCGACTGATCTTGGATACTTAGTCCACAAGAATCCGTCATCACATTACACCACAGAGATAGCTTTTGGCCATGTTCACGTCGTGTACCCCGAGGCAAGTGAGGAATGTTGTACTGTCTCAGTGCTGGTGGACGTGGATCCGATTTCTCTCGTTCGTACACATCGTGGAGCAATGGTAAACGAGTTTGCGCTCTCGCAGTACGTGAACGATCGGCCGTACGCAACTTCGTCGCTCATGTCAGTTGCTTTGTCAAAGGTCTTCGGTACCGCCATGGCGGGGAGGAGCAAGGAGCGCCCCAACCTTGTGGACACGCCAATTCCTCTCGAGGTTAGCTTGCCCGTCACTCCCTGCCGAGGAGGGGCGAGACTCGTGCGTCGAATCTTCGAGCCTCTTGGCTACCTGGTCGGTGCCGACGCCATTCCACTTGACCCGCGGTTCCCTGATTGGGGCGATAGTCGGTACATGGATGTTACTCTGTCAGCCGAGGTGACGTTGAAAAGCCTTCTCACGCATCTCTACGTCCTCCTTCCAGTACTCGACGACGACAAGCACTACTGGGTCGGGTCGGAGGAGATCGAAAAGCTCATCCACCGAGCCGGGGACTGGCTGGTTGGACACCCAGAACGTGAACTTATTACCCGACGATATCTTCGTCACGACCGTCAGCTCACAAGCGAGGCGCTGTCTCGTCTCATGGAGGACGATACGGCAGATTCCGGTGCACCAGAGCCTTGTCAGAGCGTCGATGAGGCATCGATCGAGGGGCCAATCAACCTAAAACAACAGCGGATTGATGCAGTGCTCGAGATCATTCGTGCCAACGGAGCTCGCCGGATTCTCGATCTGGGGTGTGGGGAGGGTAGGCTCTTAGCGGAGCTTCTACGCGAGCCAGGAATTGAGCAAGTGGTCGGTCTCGACGTTTCGCACCGGGTCCTTGAGCAAGCCGCCAAGCGACTTTACCTTGACACCATGGCACCACGTCAGCGCAGCCGAGTTGAACTTCTCCAAGGTTCGATTACCTACCGGGATAGTCGTCTTGTTGGCTTCGATGCCGCTGCCGTAATAGAGGTCATCGAGCATCTAGATCGGTCGCGGCTCGACGCGTTCGAACGAATGATCTTTGCCTATGCTCGCCCATCGACGGTGATCATAACGACACCAAACAGCGAATACAACGTTAGATTTTTGAATTTGCCAGCGGGCGAGTTTCGTCATCGCGATCACCGCTTTGAGTGGACACGGTCAGAATTTGCGGACTGGTGCCAACAGGTAGCGCACCGACGGGATTACTCGGTAACCATGTCTGGTATCGGCAGTGGAGATCCGGAGTTCGGATCTCCTACACAGATGGCGGTCTTTACAAGATGACGGTTTTGAAGATCCCTGAACTCTGTGTCGTGGCCCTTGTGGGAGTATCTGGTTCGGGCAAGTCGACCTTTGCATCTCGACATTTCTTGTCGACCGAAGTGTTATCCTCGGACTTCTGTCGTGCTCTTGTCTCTGATGACGAGAATGACCAGTCAGTCACGAGTGCAGCGTTTGACGTACTCTCCTATATTGCCAACCGACGACTTGAGGCAGGACGACTGACTGTCGTGGACGCGACGAATGTCCAGGTAGAGGCCCGTCGCTCTTTGGTAGGCCTGGCGAAGGAGAACAACGTGCTGGCGGTGGCGATCGTTCTCGATGTCTCTGAGGAGGTGTGTGCCGCTCGCAACGCCGCGCGTCCCGACCGTCAGTTCGGGTCTCATGTCCTGCGTAATCAGCATTCCCAACTTCGTCGCTCGTTGCGAGGACTCCGCCGCGAAGGCTTCCACCGCGTGTACCACCTTAAGGATGAGGGAGAGATTTCGTCGGTTGTCATCGAACGAGAACCGTTGTGGAACGATCGCCGCAAAGATCACGGTCCGTTTGACATAATTGGCGACGTGCACGGCTGCGCCGCCGAGCTAGTGGATCTTCTAGATGTCCTTGGTTACCAAAGAGACCTCGAAGGCCACTCGTTTTGTCATCCCGATGGTCGTCGTGCTCTCTTTCTTGGTGATCTGGTAGACCGTGGGCCGGCAACTCCTGAAGTGCTGCGTCTCGTAATGGGGATGGTGGAACAAGGCAATGCGTTGTGCATCCCCGGGAATCACGAGGTAAAGCTCTTGAGAGCCTTAAACGGTAAGAGTGTGAACGCCGAACATGGCCTTGCCGAGAGTCTCGAGCAGCTAGCGGCAGAACCCCCGGAATTTTCCGCGCAAGTCGTCAGCTTCATTGATCGTTTGGTTGGCCACTTCGTGCTCGACGACGGGCGACTCGTTGTTGCTCATGCTGGCCTGCCAGCTAACATGCACGGCCGTGCCTCTGCGGCGGTGAGGTCGTTTGCCCTCTACGGCGACACCACTGGTGAGTCTGACGAGTACGGCTTACCGGTGCGTTACCCGTGGGCGCGGGACTACCGAGGGGATGCCATCGTGGTTTATGGTCACACCCCGGTGACAGAGGCTGTCTGGGTCAACAAAACCATCTGCATCGACACGGGCTGTGTCTTTGGTGGGCGTCTCTCGGCCCTACGCTATCCCGAACGTGAACTTGTCTCGGTGCCTGCACGAAGGGTTTATTACGAGCCGATAAAACCGCTCATTTCGCAGCAAGACGAGGTCGAAATGCGTGAGCCTACCGACCTGGACATCGATGATGTCCTTGGCAAACGAATAGTGAAGACGCGCCTATCTGGTACCGTCACGGTGCGCGAAGAGAACGCCATCGCCGCCCTCGAGGTTATGAGCCGGTTTGCGATCGATCCCCGTTGGCTCATCTATCTTCCCCCGACAATGTCCCCGACCGCGACTTCGGATCAAGAGGGTCTACTTGAGCACCCGCGCAATGCCCTCGCTGCCTTTCGCGAGGCAGGAGTCGGTTCCGTTGTGTGTGAAGAGAAGCATATGGGCTCGCGGGCTATTGTGGTTGCCCTCAGGGATCCTGCTGTTGGTCCTCGACGTTTCGGAATCGAGGCACCATCTGGTGGCGTTGTCTATACCCGAACCGGTCGCCCATTCTTTGCCGACATCGATCTCCAGACTGCCTTCTTGGCTAAAGTCCGCCTTGGTATCGACGAAGCTGGGTTATGGGATGAGCTCGAGAGCGACTGGGTGGCCCTCGATTGCGAGATTCTACCTTGGTCAGCGAAGGCAGAAGGGTTACTACGCCAGCAGTATGCATCGGTCGGGGCCGCAGCTACCCGAGCCGTCGCCGCAGAGAGAGCAGCCCTGGCTGCGGCGGGTGCACGAGGCGTAGACGTCGGCGACCTCGTTGCACAGATAGAGAGGCGTGATACCTCAGTTGAGGGGTTCGTCGCTGCCTATGGTCGGTACTGTTGGCCAGTCGAATCAGTCGATGACCTAAGAATTGCCCCGTTTCAGATCCTTGCCGGTGAAGGATCAGTGCATGCCCTCCGCGACCATCCTTGGCACTTAGAGGTCCTCGGGCGTCTTGTTGATACTGATCTGACGACCTTCCGGGCTACTAAGGCGCTGTCCGTCGACCTAGACGACGATACATCTGAACGAACCGTAACGCAGTGGTGGGAGGAACTTACCGCTTCGGGCGGCGAAGGAATGGTGGTAAAACCGATTGAAGTTGCACACCACGGATCAAAGGGTCTTACTCAGCCTGGTATAAAGGTCCGTGGACGAGAGTATCTAAGAATCATCTACGGACCGGAGTACACCGCTGAAGAATACCTGTCCCGTCTTCGCTCCCGAAACCTCGGCCACAAGCGATCTCTGGCTTTGCGAGAGTTCTCTCTCGGTATTGAGGCACTGGAACGTTTCGTCGGCACTGAGCCGCTCTATCGGGTGCACGAGTGTGTGTTCGGAATACTCGCCCTGGAAAGCGAGCCGGTCGATCCTAGGTTGTAGCATGCCCATGGTGACAGACTCGGATTGGCGCACCGATTATTTCGGGTATCTAGAGTTGCACAGTGATAGGCATGCAAAGGGACCCCTCCGGAAGATAATGGCACTGCGCTAACGAAATCGGCCAGGAATTCGCTCAGTCGTCTATTGAGTAGCGGCGTTGAGAGGAGAGAATATACCAGGTCATAGCGTTCTAGATCCTATGCCTAGAACCGCGTGCGTCCAGAAGTTCGGACGCTTTGCAACTCAAACAAGTAGGCCGGATATGACAGATACCGAGCAACAACCTCACGACAGCCAGCCGGTGAGAGTCCGGTCCAAGGAGATGCCAGAGTCCTTAGCAGAGAAGCCCCCGGTTTGGATAGAGATGTCCGGGTCGAAGTGGGGTGGACCAAATGTGTGGTGACCCAGCATAAAGCGAACTCTTAAAGCGTCGTAAAGGCTTCTGCACAACAGGAGACCGGGGTAGCCGAGTCTGTGTGGATTTGACGAGGGAGAACTCTTCGTCTCGGAGGGTTCTATTGGAGGGTTCTCGTCGCTTGTAGTCATTCCTACGTAGAGGAGGCGAAGTGCAACACTGTACAGATCGGCTGGACCCTTCACTTGTCCCTATTCGCGTCGATGATGCGCTACTACTTGTTTCGTTTGGTTCCTGGTTGACTGATCCAGCTTCGACGCGTGAGAAAATCGATGTCGCGCATCGGATCTCATTCGCTCGCTTTAGCTCAGCGTTCTCGCGTTCGAGTTGGCGCACCCGCTCCGGGGATTTCGCTGTGTTGGTCTCAGCACTCTGACGGCGAACAAGTTCCCAATCCCGAACACCCGTGATCGTACATCAACTCCGGACTGCAAGAGCGGAAAGCGCTGCGCAAGTGAGGAAGTGCCGCTGTGATTTCCGCTCGTCAGTAACGCTATCACCAGGTAGTTTTGATCGAATGGATACCACCAATTTTGGAACTTCCGCAGTTTCCGCAAAAATACCTAGCCTCTGAGCAGCTCTTTGAGCGGAAGTCCTCTTTCTTATGCCATGTTTTGGGAGTTCACAGAGATAGAGAAGAGGAAAAAATATGCGCGAACCAGTTTCCGCCCCTACTTTCCGCAAACCCCCAGGCAAGCGGGGTCATTTAGCTTCTTTGCTTGCACAGTTTGCGCTCCCACTTCCGCAGTTACCTTCCACTCCCGTTCTTTCGAGTCCCTGCAGATCCTCCGCCTCGAGTACGGTCGAGATCGCAGAGTTGGCATGGGCTACGCGGGTGTTGGATTTTCAGAGCACGTTCGCGAAGAGTAAAACGGATCAAGGGGACCTCACCATAGTAGGGAAATGGGCGCGCAAAGACAGTGGTACTCTGTACCTACATAGTATTGTCTAGCTGCTAGTCCTGCCGAGGTGTCTGATCTAAGGAGAGGGCGCGCCGATAGGATCTGGGCAGTCAAGGAGTTCACGATTGTTGGACGAGCGCACTGAGAAGCCCTCCGATATTCGCAAGATCATTCATGTGGATATGGACGCCTTTTTTGCTGCCGTAGAGCAAAGGGACCACCCTGAACTCCGGGGACAGCCAGTTGTTGTCGGTGGGGATCCTGCAGGTCGCGGGGTCGTTGCGACCTGCAGCTATGAGGCCAGAAGTTTCGGAATTCACTCCGCCATGACAGCATCACGTGCCAGAGCGCTCTGCCCACAGGCAGTTTTTGTTCGCCCA
>DAHXNM010000123.1 GCA_027365375.1 Ferrimicrobium sp.
CCCGCCTCGACCACCGCCGCAGCCTGAACTCCACTGGATATACCGATCCCAATGAGCACCGGAAGAGAGGTTCGAGGTCGAATCCGAGCAGCTATTGCCGTCGCAGTCTCCGCTAGTTGCGCTCGTTCGCCTGTTACTCCCATCAGCCCGACTCCATAGACGAACCCCTCAGCGACCGCTACTATCTCATCTAAGCGCTCTAGTGAGGTCGCAGGCGAGACCAGTTGCACAGTCTCGAGTTGACCCTTGCCGGCAGCTGATCGCCACTCGGCTCCCTCCTCAATAGGCAAGTCCGGAATGATCACGCCATCGACACCGGATCGGCGCAGCTCCATCACAGCTCGTTCGATACCCATATGATGAAACAGGTTGTAGTAGGTCATAACTATAACTGGGACCGAAAACGAACGCGAACGCAGCTCGCTCAGCACCGAAAGAGGGGTCACTCCACGAGCCAATGAGAGCTCTCCGGCGCGCTGAATCACCGGACCATCCATGCTCGGATCAGAGAAGGGAATGCCGATCTCGACAGCGTCAGCCCCACACTCGATGACCAGATCTACTAGAGACAACCAATCCGGATCTATACCAGCCATCACATAGGGTACCAGGAGACGACGACCCTGACCTCTTAGCTCCTGTAGAACCTCCTCAAGCACTATGCCCTCCCTCGAGAAATCCGAGCCGCTGTGCTATCGTCTCAGCATCCTTATCGCCGCGACCCGAGAGCGTGACTACAATTGAGCTTCCCTTTAGCTCTGGCTTGTGCGCCACCAACCAGGCGATCGCATGGGCTGACTCAAGTGCACAGATAATCCCCTCCGTCCGAGCGAGCAGCTGTACTGCCTCCACAACCTGGTCATCATTTACCTGGTCATAGCGTGCTCGACCGATCACGCTAAGGTGGGCATGTTCGGGTCCTACACCCGGATAGTCCAGTCCTGCGGAGATCGATGAGGCCTCGTTCACCTGACCAAATTCGTCCTGTAGAAAGAAGGACTGCATCCCATGGACGATACCGCCGATCCCACGCCCGATGGCAGCACCACCCTCCGGCTCGACACCCACAAGGCGCGCAGGCGTATCAACGAAGCCGGCGAAGGTTCCGGCCGCGTTCGAACCTCCCCCAACGCATGCAACGACCCAATCTGGGGTTGAACCTGTGGCCGCCAGGTACTGTTCGCGAGCCTCATCCCCAATCACGCGTTGAAACTCACGCACCATCCACGGATAGGGATGGGGTCCCATGACACTCCCAATGCAGTAGTGGGTATCATCAAGAGCTGCGACCCAGCTACGCATCGCCTCATTCACCGCGTCTTTGAGAGTCCGCGAACCAGAAGTCACCGCCTCCACCTGTGCTCCAAGCAGTCTCATCCGAAAGACATTTAACGACTGCCGGGCGATATCGACCTCGCCCATATATACCTTCGCCTCGAGACCGAACAAAGCCGCTGCTGTCGCGGTAGCCACGCCGTGTTGTCCAGCGCCGGTCTCAGCGATCAAGCGGGTCTTGCCCATACGACGTGCTAGAAGGGCTTGGCCAATGACGTTGTTTATCTTATGTGATCCGGTATGAGCAAGATCCTCGCGCTTCAACCAGACCTCGGCACCCAGGTGTTCAGAGAGACGTTCGGCTAGATAAAGGAGGGTGGGTCTGCCGGCATAGTTCGCTAGCGTCGATGCGTACTCATCACGAAACCCGGAATCACTCCAAGCCTCACGAAACGCAGACTCGAGCTCGAGTACGGCGGGCATCAGCGATTCCGGAACGAACCTCCCTCCGAACTCACCAAACCTCCCAGTGGCATCGGGGGCGCCCATTATGCTGGTCATCAATTATCTCCTTCGTGCATGCACACAACCGCGAACTCGGGCTCTTTAACTCTGCGTGCAGCGACAATGAAATCGCGCACCTTGGCTGGATCTTTGCGACCCGGGCTCATCTCTACACCGCTCGAGACATCGACCCCGAATGGATCGACCATGCTGATCGCGCGCGCTACGTTATCTGGGTTCAATCCACCAGCGAGGATGAGTCGGGTAGCCGAGTGGGATTGGCCAAGTGTGCTCCAATCGAATACCTGACCAGAGCCTGGACGAGGACCATCGACGAGAACCGCCCAAGACCGATAGAGAGCGACCCGCTCGCTCAGGTCACCTCCGGCTGGAATAGCCTTAATGACATGAGCGATCCGCTCGCTCAGGTACGCCATCTCCTGCGGCGACTCTGAGCCATGCAGCTGAGCACCACTCAGGCCAAGAGAATCTACCACCGAGATAACATGGTCAGGATCCTCGTCGGCGAATACACCAAAGCTGAGAATATGGCCAGGTACGACCTCGAGCAACGTAGCCACCTGTTCAACCGTGACTTGCCGCGATGACTTTGCAAACACAAAACCAAGCGCATCGGCCCCACTCTCCACCGCCATAATGGCGTCAGCCCGATTGGTGATCCCACACACCTTGACCCAAATTCGATCAGAGGTCACAAAGAGCCTTGAGAGCACCAAGACGGTCTTCGGCACGCATGAGAGTCTCGCCGACCAAGATCGCATCATAGCCCGCTGCAGATAGCGCACGAGCATCCTCGGGACCCTTAACACCCGACTCTGCAACGACGGGAAAAGAATCTCCAAGTTGTGCGCGAAAAATGAGGGCACGACCAGTCTCTACCTCAAAGGTGACGAGATCACGCTGATTGATACCTAGGGCACCATGGAAGTCAACTCCAATCAGATCTAGACCAGATATTTCATCGGGATCATGAACCTCTAAAAGGATCTCTAGTCCAATCGAGTTGCTAAAGCGAATAAGCCGCTCGAGATGCTCGCTATCCAATGCAGCCGCGATAAGCAAGGCTGCTGAGGCACCGTGAATTCTCGCGTCACAGAGGTCGCGCTCGCTAAGTAGGAAGTCTTTGCGCAGAACCGGGATCGAGACCGTTTGAGCAACTTCCGATAGGTCTCCTAGACTTCCACCAAAATGGGGAGTGTCAGTCAAAACCGAGATGGCAGCCGCACCGCCCTCCTGATAGTCAAGGGCGACCTCTCGTGGACTGATCTCAGCACTGGTCATGGCGCCACGCACCGGTGAACGGCGCTTCACCTCAGCGATAACGCCGAAACGCCGCGCCCTCAAAGCGCGCTCAAAGCTCGGGGCAGCCGGCAGCCGCTCGCAA
>DAHXNM010000124.1 GCA_027365375.1 Ferrimicrobium sp.
AGGGCGACCTCTCGTGGACTGATCTCAGCACTGGTCATGGCGCCACGCACCGGTGAACGGCGCTTCACCTCAGCGATAACGCCGAAACGCCGCGCCCTCAAAGCGCGCTCAAAGCTCGGGGCAGCCGGCAGCCGCTCGCAACTCTCTCGAAGGGGTGCAAGATCTCTATGATCGTTAGCGCAGCGCTCTCGGTGGAGGTCCAAGATAGCATCCAAATAAGTTGCCACGCATCCAGGCTACCCGCCGCCAAGCCATTAAAAGTCAGTTCAAACTCCGACTTTCTTGCACTTACTTGTAGTATGCAAGCTATTATCCGATAGAATGGATTCGTACCTGGTCGTCTCAACCGTCGCGAACAGTGGGATAAAGTATGGCTCAGTCGCGAGGGTTGCCGTGGTGATCCCAAGCAATTCGGGATACGGAGACCGGCAGGGTTCGACAGATTGGAGTGTTAAGGCGATGTCAGTGAACCAGACCGCACCCGAGAAGCAGTCGTTGCGCGAGAGATCCTTTAGGATCACCGAACACCCACGTTACAAGTGGGTCGTTCTCTCCAACACCACGCTCGGTATCTTGATGGCCACCATCAACTCGTCGATCGTGCTCATCTCGCTGCCAGAGATCTTCAATGGCATAAAACTAAATCCACTCGCACCACAGAACACCTCCTACTTCCTCTGGATCTTGATGGGCTATCTAGTAGTAACTGCGGTCATGGTCGTAAGCTTTGGACGCCTCGGGGACATGTATGGCCGGGCTCGGATGTACAACATGGGGTTTGCGACCTTTACCATTTTTTCGATCCTACTCTCTATCACTTGGATGCATGGGGGTGGGGGTGCGATATGGCTTATTGGAATGCGACTTGGTCAAGGATTAGGGGGCGCGTTGTTGATGGCTAACTCTGCCGCACTCCTGACCGATGCCTTTCCCTCCACCCAGCGCGGGCTCGCACTCGGAATCAACAACGTCGCTGCCATTGCAGGCTCGTTCCTTGGCCTGATTATGGGTGGACTGTTGGCCCCGATCTCGTGGCGAGCAGTCTTTCTGGTCTCGGTCCCATTTGGCCTCATCGGTACCGTGTGGGCCTATATCATGCTTCATGACCTTGGCAAGAAGTCGAAGGCAAAGATCGACCTCATCGGTAATCTTGTCTTCGCTGTCGGTCTGATCTCGATTCTCGTCGGGATCACCTATGGGCTACAACCCTACGGCGGCCATACCATGGGCTGGACTAATCCAGGCGTACTAGCAGCCCTTATTGGCGGTGTCTTAACCCTGGTTAGCTTTGTAGCAATCGAGCTGAAACGACCAGAGCCGATGATGAACGTACGGCTATTCAAGATTCGCCCCTATAGCGCCGGAAACCTGGCGAGCCTGCTCGCCTCCCTTGGTCGTGGCGGCATGATGTTTATCCTCATCATCTGGCTACAGGGCATCTGGCTCCCTGAGCACGGCTACTCGTACTCATCTACCCCACTATGGGCCGGCATCTACCTGGTTCCACTCACCATCGGCTTCCTGGCCGCAGGACCGGTCTCTGGCTACCTCTCGGATCGCTTTGGTGCACGACCGTTTGCCACCGGTGGCATGGTAGTCGCGGCCTTATCGTTCATCCTCTTGATCTACCTCCCCGTCAACTTCTCCTATCCATTGTTTGCAGCACTCCTACTGTTAAATGGGTTGGCTATGGGACTCTTTGCCTCCCCGAATCGTGCTGGCATCATGAACAGCCTCCCGGTGAACGAACGCGGAGTCGGGGCCGGGATGGCAGCGACCTTCCAGAACTCAGCCATGGTGCTCTCCATAGGCGTCTTCTTCACGCTGATGATCTTTGGCCTACAGTCATATCTACCACATGCTCTCCTGACTGGGCTCACACATCAGCACGTCCCCTTCCAGGTGGCAAAGGGAATCTCGGTACTGCCTCCAGTGAGCCTACTGTTTGCGGCATTCCTTGGATACAACCCGATCGCTAAGTTGATCGGCGCGTCAACCCTTGGCAAGATACCGAGCGCGAACTCGCACTACCTGACGGGGCGCTTCTACTTTCCGAACTTGATCTCGCACCCCTTCGGCCATGGTCTCACCGAGGCCTTCATATTTGCAGCGATCGCCTGTCTGATAGCTGCTGTCGCATCCTGGCTCCGAGGTGGCAAGTACACTGCCAGCGACATAGATCCGGGCTCGCCCTCCGACGAAGAGTACGAACGTGAGCTACGGGCGCCTACTCCGTCTACCGACGCGGCAGTTCCAACAGCGAGTCGGACCCAAGGTTTGGATCCAAACGATCGAAGGCCCACTAGCGACTGACCTCCAGCAGAGATAAGTGCGACAGTTGGCCTACGCATCGACAACTGTCGCTAGGATCGATGCCGTGCTAGCAGCGGTGCTCATAGTCGAGGACGACCCTTCAATTGCGGAACTCCTACGGGCCTACCTAGAGCGCGCCGAATTCTCTCCGATTGTGGCAACTACCGGAGAGCATGCGCTCAGCCTCTTCGAGGCGGAACGGCCCACGGCGGTGATTCTCGATCTCAACCTCCCAGGTGCACTCGATGGCCTCGACGTCTGTCGCTCACTTCGGAGATACTCCGACGTCCCAATCGTCATGCTCTCTGCAAGAGACCAGGAACTCGATCGCATATTTGGACTCGAGATTGGTGCTGACGATTACGTCACCAAACCATTCTCTCCTAGAGAACTGATAGCACGACTCAAGGCCATACTTAGGCGGACACAACTCACCCCCACTTCTGCGACCAACATCGAGGTGCTTGGAGCAATTACTTGGAATCAGGAGCGTCGCACTGCAACTCTTGTTGATGATGCGGTGCCACTGACCAACCGCGAGTTTGACCTGTTAGGTTTCCTCCTCACCCATCGTGGCAAAGCACTCTCACGTCGCCAGCTCCTAGATGGGGTCTGGGGGCCGGAGTGGTACGGAGATGATCGAACTGTCGACGTGCATATCCGCCAACTTCGGCGCAAATTCGGCGACTCACTTCCAATAGCCACTGTGTGGGGGGTTGGCTATCGCTTGGCATAACCGGACAAGCATCCGCTCAACGCTTCGATTCGGTCTGCTTGCTACAGCCATCGTTACTGTCTTAGTCGGAGGACTTGGTACTCTCTTCATCAGCAGAGAAGTGGCCGTCCATCAGACCCAATCCTTCCTGCTGCGAACGGCCACTGCGCTAGCGATTCTCTTCCAACGCGTAAATCACCGCTTTGTTCATCCGTTCTTAGCAACCGCTGGCGTCGGTCATCTGAGACTGATCCCACTTACCCAGGGTGGCGTACCGTTGACAGCCCTTCCACACCCACTCACCCAACACTCGGTCGACTGGCATCTGCTCTTAACTGGGAGCTACCAATCCGGTATCGTCGGCAACGAGGTCTTTATCGCATACCCAGTCACTCCTCCATCGTCGCTTCAAACTCACTCAAGCGGTCTGCACTCGCATACATTTGCGCTCCTCTTGACTCGCCCATTACCATCGATAGTGGGGCCAGTCATCTTCGTTGTGGGCGCAGTAGTCGTCACAGCGATCATCGCCGTCGCGATCTCTGATCGCTACACAGCTCACATCTCCAAAACATTAGATCACCTCGTACGTCGATCAAACCGAGTAGCCAGCGGTCATCTGGATGACCAAGAGTCAAGCGACGAACCAAGAGAGGCGGAACTCGCCGCCCTAGACGCCGCCATCTCATCGATGATCGGGTCGCTGCGAGCCGCGAATGAGGCCGAATCAACCTATATTCTCGCCATCTCCCATGATCTTAGAACCCCTCTTACCTCGATCCGGGGGTTCGCCGAAGCAATCATCGACGAAGCCGTCTCCTCCCCGATCGAGGCGGCACACACCATAGAGCGTGAAGCTCAGCGAATAGAACGACTGATAAACGACCTCATCGCACTTGCTCGACTGCGTGCAAGTGACTACACTCTATCTCCACAATCGATCGACCTCAACGAACTGCTCCTTCACCTAATAGAAGCAGCGTCACCACGGGCAGAACGACGCTCGCTGCACATAGTCAGCTCTCTGCCACCCGACCATATCATCATCTATCAAGACCCTGAGCGCCTACTCCAACTCCTGGGCAATCTTCTCGATAACGCTATAAAGTACGCACACAGTGAGGTTAGCGTTATTCTTAAAACGACGGCCGATGCAGCTCTGGTGGAGATATCCGACGATGGAGCAGGGATCCCAATCTCGACTCAGGAACAACTATTTCACAGCCAGCTGAACCCTACACCAGGCAAGGATGGGGCTGTCGGTAGTGGACTCGGTCTCCTAATAGTAGGGCGTCTCGCTACTCGCATGGGAATCGAGGTACACGCAGCCTCCCCGCTCGATCAGGCGGGAGGAACAAGATGCGAAATCATACTCCCTCACGACCCAGTCAAACCTCAATCAGCTATGAGCTCGTCGCGCAACCCCCTGGGGGCAGCAGTGGAGCCAGAGAGCAAGCCTCGCTGACGGCGATCGAGTTCACTAGTTAGGCGTTGATAGCTCTCCGAGATCGAGAGCCCCTCCAGATGAAGCCTGCGATGGAGCGCGACCAAAGGCGATTTCGCTTCGAAGGCTCGCAGCAGATAGGCCTCGACTGGGCAATCTCGCCAATCGTTGGGAAGTCCATCTCCGTGCTGATGAACCTCTCTCCAGACATAAGCAAGCGCTCCGAGAACCGAATTGATCCTACCTCCAAAGACCGAGATCGGCTCCTCCAATCCCTCCTGACCAGTAAACCTAGTCAGCCAAGACTCAACCTCCTTGGCCGGCATCGGTCTAGCTATGAGGAAGCCCTGCGCAAAATCTGCACGTAGAATCTGTGCTACCTCGAGGACCTCGAGGCGCTCAATCCCCTCCAAGACCACGGTCCGGTTCGCCTCGTGGCCCGCCTGAATGACACCGTCAACAATCGCAAGAGTCGAGAGCGGATGGCTCCAAAGGCGCTGAACTATGGAGCGATCGAGCTTCACCTGAGAGAAGGGTAGATCGACCAGACGATCCAGATTGGAGTAGCCAGAGCCGAGATCGTCGATCGCGAACTCGATTCCATCTCCTGCCAACTCCCGGAGGATATCGGTAGCCTCGGGAGTAAGGTGCTCGCCCTCTAAGAGCTCGAGCGTAAGCCAGCTGAGATCTCCGCCGCATCGCTGCCGAGCAGCCTCTATCACCTGTGATAGCCGCTGATCAAGTAGCACTGAGCCTGGCAGATTAATCGAGCATCCTAAACCCAGACCAGCGCTGTCCCAGCACTCCTGTAGCGCGGTTGCGCGGATCAATGACTCTACGAACAGGTGGCCAAGCTCTCGAGGCCCGAACGCAGCCAGAAACTCCCCAGGCTGAGCAAGTTGATCGTCTCCCACCTCGAGACGGGCCAAAAGTTCTACTCGCGTTACCGTTCCGGTTCGAAGATCGAGCAGCGGCTGTAGGTGTTCTCGTAGACCGCCGTGAGCCAAAGCCTTACGATAACGCTGCGCCCTCTGACCACTAAGCGTGCCAACGCCAGAATGATACCGAGTCCAACCAACCTCGAGACTCCGTTGTAGCGCCGCCAGGAACTCCTCTGGGGTACGCCCCTGGAACTGATCCGTATACTCACCGTAGATCACGCAGAGGCCAATAGCCTGGACCCCGGCCATCACCGGGACGATACTCACCGACCGAAAGCCGAGGCGCTCAACCACCGACCTCCACGGTCGATATTGCTCGGCAGCTAGCACATCAGCAACACTCACGATAGCGTTGCTCTCCCAAGCCAACACCCCATCCCCAGGGCCCGTTGGCGAGGATGGATCAAAGATCGCCACTGCCTCTTCGGCAGTACTCATCCAAGATCGCATCTCGGCGGTCAAAGCTCCTCCGAGGTAGCGAAGCCCACCATCATCGTGGGAGTCAGAGAGGAGGAAGACCACTCCGCGAACCGATGGCAATGCTGCTACCGCGTCTAAGGTAGCATCCAAGAAGGAGTCCCAGGATCCATGATCAGTCAACGACTCTCCCATGGCCCCGGCAAGGTAAGTAGCTCGCACGCTGGTCATCGCCTCTCGCTCGCAC
>DAHXNM010000141.1 GCA_027365375.1 Ferrimicrobium sp.
TCTGGCGACACAGGAGAGCATGATGGTCATCGAAGGTCCCAGCTAGTGCCTCTTCTAGCTGTGAGATCTTTGAACGCAGTCTTGACTTGGCCATCTGGGCTAGGACCAATACCGTTCAGTTAAGCACCAGCACACAGATCTGCGGTGGATGCTCAGGTTGAGGCCAATGGTGGTGATGAAGGCGTTTGGCCACCCACTTGAGGACCTTACGCTTGACCACTCGAGGGTTGGAGCGCAATCGACGCGGCGGGTTGAGACGTCTTGCGAGGGTGTTCATGGCAAAGACCCAGATAAGTTCTGCTTCAGCTGTTCCTACTGGGGGGAAAATCGCCCCTTGCAACAGAGTGCCGGGCGATACGTAAAGCAGCGACAAAGGAGATTCGATCTGGGTCATGTCCTGAATGCGCTGCTGTGTCAGCCATGAGGACTCTGATGGCATAGTGACAACACAGGTGTCCCCAGATCTCTTGGTAGATGAGCTCTGGAGACTTGGAACGCAAGACCTCTCTCGCTCCTCGCTGGTGGGTCTTTAATTCGTCAAAGGTGGTCTCTATCTCCCAGCGTTCTGAATAGAGCTGGGCCAACTCCTTAGCCGGTGCGATGACGGGATCCAACAAGGTGGTGATGAGCCGGTATTGACCGTCCCCATCGATGGTGTAGTCGATGACACGTACCTTATGGGGATCTCTCCCGCCACGACCCGCCCCAGAGGTGGGCCGAATGGAGGCGATCCAGGAGCCATCGGATAAGGTCTGTTCATGGTGCGGGGACAGGGTGGACTTGACTCGAAAGGCCAGATCAGCCCCGGTACTGGTAGCTTGCTCCCACAGGTTGAACCCATAGAGGCCACGATCAGCTAACACTAACATCCCTGGGGAAAGACGGCTGATGAGTTCTCGAGTGAGTTCAACCTCAGAGCTGGTACAGGGGCCGATGACGGCATCGACGATTGCATGGGTTCCACACTCTGCTAGAGCTACCATGCGTGCCTGAGGGAAGGCGGAGCGATCTCCTCGACTCGAGGGAGGACGACCAAAGTGAGTCTCGTTGGCCTCGGTATCGGCAATATCTAAACACGTACCATCGATCGCCATCACGCGCCTTGTCGCGAACCAGGATCCAGGAGTATCTGGGGTAGCTAAAGGGCGTACAACCCGGTAGAAGAGATTACGCACTGGTTCTGCACCCAACCGGAGTCGAGCCTGGAAGAGTGCAGACTTTGACGGGGGCTTTAACGACTCAGTCCAGCCCTTGGACCATGACGGGCCATCGGAGAGCTGAGAGAACACATCCTCATAGGAGCCCTCTGAATACATCGCCATGCCGATGGCAAAGTAGACCATCACCCGGGCAGGCAGAACTCGGTTTCGGATCTCTCTACGTCCAACATCATCGATCGCTTCATCGATAACATCTGGAGGGAACACCCTCGTAAGCAGACCTATCGAGACAAGATCAGACAATCGGCGATCAGTTGCGGGCTTTACCCAACCGGCACGAGGCATGGTTACATGTTAGCACAGAATAGCCTTTAACTGAACAGTATTGGTTTTAGCCGTTAGCCTCGGGACCCAAACAGTTTCGGCCACTTGCGTGAATCTCGATGGTTATGGCGATGCGCATTTGTGCGCCACTCCTCAACCCAACTTCGTGACGGCGCTGGGAAGGGTAAGGCTTCGTTCGGTTTACGAGCGGTGTAAAAGTCGGTAGCCGCCTCGCGACCTAGGATGCCGAGGGCGTGAGTGATGCGACCGTTGAAGTCGGCTACTCGTTCTTGGTCTCGAGCATACAGTGGTTCTCCGATGATGACGGTAGTGGAGCCGGGGTGGATTCGGTCAGCGGTCTTGCCGAAGATCTCATAGGTGCCGTCAATAAAAATGGGTACTACCGGCCGACCCACTTTGATCGCAATTTGGGCGGCGCCTGACTTGAGTTCTTGGGTGAGTCCGTCGGGTGTCCTCCCACCCTCTGGGAAGAGAACGAGGTTCCAACCCTCCTCTAGGAGCTGGGTGGCCAACTCTGCCGACGCACGCGAAGGCCGCACGCGGTCGATCGGGATAGCACCGAGGAGTGTGGAAGAGAAGAAGCCTTTGGTTCTTCGGTCAAAGAAGAAGTCAGCTCCAGCGCCGACGACGGTGTGGTGGCGTAGCTTGGGTGGTAGCACGGTGAGAATGAGAGGAGTGTCGAGGTGGCTTTGGTGATTGGCCACGAAGATTATTGGCCGCTCCAGGGTCTCTAGCGCTGATGCATTGATGATCGTAGGCTTTGCGATCGAACGAGTGAGCGGGGCAATGCTGGTGTCGAGCAGGAAACCGCGTACGCGTCGAACAACCTCTTTGCGCGAGAAAGTGGTGTCGTAGTTTGTGCCGGTGGCATGAGTTCGTGGCGGAATCATCGATCCAGGTGGGGTTGGTCGACGCAATAGGAACTCTGCTAGCGGGCGTGGTGACTTCCTAGTAGACATCGGCCATCACCAAGGGGGGAGAGTGTAGGTGCATGATACTGGGATCAGATCCGACTATCGTTCGAGCCATCTCAAGAGCATCAGCCATTGTCGATGCCGACTGGAAGCCAAGACGGCGGGTCGTCTTTGGATCGCCACCAAGGATGATCACGCCACCTAGATGGTCGAGGGCATGGGCACCCCAATACCACATGTAGAACGGATGGACACCGTGGTAGGCGTTCCCGGTTCGATAGAGGTGAATGTACCAAGGATCTCGAGCGAAGGACTCCTCGTATTTGGACTCGATCACCAACGGGTCCGTGGTTTCACTGAGCACCTGGTCGAAGAAGTCTACATAGCTTGGGTGGAACGCTGGATCGAACTCGGGACGGTTTGGGTGGGACATGATTAGCACACCACCCTTGCGTACCAGTGGCTTGTTTCGGTACATATTGAAGAAGTAACCAAGTCCGAGGCAGTAGACCAAGATCGGATTCATGATGGAGTTGACGTTATAGGGGCCGATGAATGGAAGCCCAAGTGTCAAGATATCTGACTGGCCGTCGACTCTGACCAGTTGCTGTTGATAGACGCGCTCTAGCGTGATCTCATGGACCGCCTCTACCTCTCCAGCGGTGATTCCGGTCACCCCATAGGGAGATCGCACCGACTGGAAGATCTGGCGTGCGAGGTGGGGTGGGGTCCTCTTGAGGGCTTCGCTGGAGGCGATGAAACTTCCACGATCTCGAAGGTTCCACTCCCATTCTCGCTTGGCGAGAAAGCGGAAGTTCTCTGGAAAGGTGGCGGTGTTGAGCGTCGTCTCGATCTGGAAGATCTTTACTCCAGCCTCTTTGATCACATGACCCATGCGCCAGTTAGATGAGTGCAGCTCTGAGTTGTGTCGATCCATGAACGATCGCGAGTGGACCATGGTGTCGACGTTGTGGTGGAACTTTATGGAGTCATAGCTAGCAAGTCCAGTCGCAACCGACTTATGTCCACCATCCATTGAGACGAGGTTGATGTTGACGTAGACCAAGAGGTCGCTCTCGACTGCGCGACGGTTGAGCTCCACGAGTTCGCCACGATCCGTCTCTCCAACCACGGTCATGTTCGGCTTGTCTTCAGCATCGTGCTGGGTTAGCTGACCCCGGGGTGCGAGAGCGTTGTAGACCCGGTTTCCAAGTGCATGGCGAAGCTCTCCCTCGGTCATGCGACGATGGAGTGCGAGAGCTGCGATGAGGGCTACGTCGGTGACGCCGGCTTCGGCTGCGCGTTCTAGCACAGCCTCGATCACTAGTGAGCGAATGTCAGGTGACGCCATCTGTGGAAGTGGAAGCGAGACGTCGTCAAAGGCGATCGTCAGCTTCATGTTTGCGTTCAGCAGACTCGACAGTGGTTGAGCATCACCAACCGGGTTGTCAAGCGCCTTCTCAATGGCGGCGCGAACATCATTGATCGGGTTCAATGGCTCTGGAGGATAGAGGATGCGTGACCCTCTTGGCAGACGCTCAAGCCGGAAGGACTCTCCGTGCCAAAATAGCGTCGGGGGAGTCGCGCGGTCAACCTCGAGAACAAATCCGGGTCTAGGCATCGTGTACCGACTTTCTTTTTGTGAGATCGAAAACAACTTTAATGGCGTCCTCGCGGCCACCATGATAGGCCTTGCGAAGGGCCGGAACATACTCATTGAGTCGATATCTATGAGTTACGAGCCTGCCTAGCCCTAGCTCGGGGGCTAGATGAAGGGCGAGGTCGAAGGTGCGTGGTCGCCCATCGTTGTCTAGTAGTCCAATCCGCTTCGCGGTTGCGGGCTCGAGCTGTTCTTGTCCGTAGGCGTAGGCGCCCTTTAGCGTTACCTCGCGGTGCCAGAGTGGAGCGAGATCCAATGATTGCCTCGACGGCATGCCGGCCACGATCACCTCGCCGCCTGGACGGACGGTTTCGACGGCTGACTCGATGGTCGAGGTAGAGCCAACCGCATCGATAATGGTGTCAAAACCATCGCTTAGATATCGTCCTACCCGCTGGCTGGCATGCAGCCGACGAGCAGCACCGAGGAGTTCGTCAGGGTATAGCACCTGGGTGGCACCAAGAACTTTGGCGAGTTGGCGTTGCAGTGGGTGTTTAGCGACCACGGTGATTGAGTCGTACTCACCGAGCCGAGCAGAGGCCGCTAGGGTTGTGAGCCCGACGGTACCAGCACCGATGATGGCAAGGTTGCCTTGACGGCGGTTTGGCACAAGGCTGATATGAATCGCGCAGGCTAGTGGCTCAATCATCACAGCATCTTCGAGGGTCATAGTCTCTGGGAGCAGGTGCAACGCGCGCTCATGGGCGATGAATTCATTCGACCAACCGCCACCGGTTGAGGCACAATAGCCGAGCTGTATTCCCTCTTTGAGATCGCCTATGGCGATAGACTCGCAGCGTTGTGTCTCTCCGACTGCACAGAACCGGCAGGGGGCGAGACCTCTTATTGCGCAGGTGAGCGCTGGTTCCACGACGACTCTCTCACCTGGGCGGTCTACTCGCTCGCCGACGATCTCGTGCCCAGGCGTGAAGGGTAAAGAGGTGAGTGGATCGAAGTAGCGAGAGGACTTGAAGAAGACGGTGGCGATGTCTGACCCACAGATTCCAGAGAGTAGCGGTCGTACTCTTACCCATTCGTTGGAGGGCTGTTTCGGAGTATCGACGTCCTTCAGACTAAGTGGACCTGACTCGATAGCCTTGTCGGTCAGTCGATCCTTTAGAAGCCGGGCTGTTAGAAATCTGGCCGGTGACCGGCTAACGACTAGTGCCTTCAAAGCTGGCCTCCGATCGGGAGGAAGATGTTGCCATACCCCTTCGCGCGTGACCACTCTTCGATTAGCCATCCGCGGCGCCGAGCAAGCTGGCGCAGTTTGGTATCTGGGTTGACGGCTACAGCAGCGCCGGCGGCCTCGAGCATCGGGAGATCGCTTGTGGAGTCGGCATAGGCGATCGTCTCTTCGATCTCGAATCCGTTGCTCTTGGCTAGCTTGCGCAACAGGTCACCACGCGCCTCTCCAATTGGGAGCGCGCCAGGAACCTCACCTGTCAGCCGACCGTTGTCATCGGTGGTCATCTCCAGAGAGATCATCTGATCGAACAGGGGTGCCATAGGGGCAACGGCAAAGGAGAGTGCTCCGGTGATGCAGACGGTAAAGTGTCCCGCGCGCCTATGAGCTCGTACGCGTGCAAGTCCGAGCGGAAACGATTTGCGTAGCAAGTATCCGGTGAGAAACTCAGGTGCCTTGCGCTCTAGTTCTTCGAGCTCGGCACCACGGTAGCGCCGATAGAAGTAGCGGAGGAAATCGGAACGGTCGTGATTATCGAGCGCCAAGAGCTGTGGGGCCTCTGCTAATAGACTCGCTGCGATCGCCAACTTCTGACCTCCCTCTACACTCGCTGTCGCAAGCCAGGAGAATGAGTCAACTACATTTGCCGCCAAGATGGTGTTCTCTAGGTCGAATGCCGCCATACGATGACCGCTAAGGAGCGATGCTCGAAGCCGGTCTTCTCTGGAGGTTCGTTTCGGAGCGCTGCTCTTGGGACGGGTGCGAGCGCGAGCGTGCTCTACCACCGATGGAAGGTGTGTCGTTAGCACGAACGACTCCCAGTCGATTAAGCGTGGGTCCATTGCTATCGTGGCTCGCTCCTCATCCTCGAGTTGGGAGGCGAGCTCTAGCAGATTATCGGCTAGATAGATGGCCTCGCATTCGGCGTAGGCACCGTAGAGCTCGACGTAGGAGCTGGCACGTTCAAGACCCTGCTGAGTCTCTGCGAGCTGGTCTTGATACTCGACGAAGTTCGACCGCAGCGGCAGTTTCGATATGATCTTAGTTGAGGTGTCAACCAGTCGTTTGGAACGCCGCAGTGTCGACTCCACCTGTCCACGAGCGGGATAGGTCCACTCTGGAATCGCAATCGCCTGTCCAATCTCGTCGTAGAGTGGATTTTCGCTGAAGTACCTACGGATAAAGCCAACTAGCTGACGATACTTGAGCGGGTTCACGGATCCAGATGCAGAGTGATAGTGTTTGACGCTCTCAGGTGGATGCGCTGCAGCCGTCAAAATTGCGCCTACGACCAGATCGACGGGGATCACATCGACGACCCCTTCAGGGACGCCGGGAAAGTCCTTCAGGAGTCCACGAGCGAACGAGATGATAATCGGCTCCGCCATACGAAAACCACGAATCCAGCCAGGATAAGGGTCACGGAGAGCGGACTCGATGATCGAGGGTCTGACGATCGACAGAGGGACGTTGCCACGCTCCGATTCGAGCAGTCGTTCGCCCAGAGCCTTGGTCATCGCGTAGGCATCGGGCCACCCCAGGCTTTGAGCTCGGGCACGGCCCTTGGCCACCATCTCATCCTTTACCCATTCAGCGCGCAGGCGTTCGATCTTCTCCGAAAGGAGCGCAACTCCTGCTGCTCCAAGCTCAGCAAGTGCAGTCGAACGCAGCTCAGCCAGGGTGTCGGGTTCACGGCTGGAGGCCTCGGTGGAGGTGCGTTGTGCGCGAGCGGCGTTGACCTCCTGTTGCCAAGGAATATCTGGGTAGTGAGGTTGCTCGGTCAATGAGAGCTCCGGGGCGTCTCCCTTCCGAGAGCCGGCGACATAGGCGGTGGAGACGGATACGAAGTGTCCTGGATCCTCGGGATTGGCTCGTGCTTGCTGGTAGGCGTGCATCACCCGTGTTGGCCCGAGAAGGTTGATCTCGATAGCCTGGTCGAACATGGCGTCAAAGCTCACGGTGGCTGCGGAGTGGACCACCACGTCGCTGTTGGCGAGCAGTCGTTGACCCTCTTCGTCGAGGCCGAGTCCGTCAGTTCCTACGTCGCCTTTGGCGATCTTTACTCGATTCGCGACCTCGTCACGGAAGCGTTGCGACCCCCATTGATCGCGGAGTCGATCGAAACAGTTATTTCTGAATAGATCCTTCTCGGCACGCCCCTCGGCGGTGATAGCCCGCCCTGGACGAATGAGCAAGACTAGGTTGGTCTCCGGTAGCGTTCGAAGCACCGTCTCTACCAGAGCCGTTCCCAAAAACCCGGTTGCGCCGGTTACAAAAATAGTCTTTCCGCTTAGTGCAGATTCGAGCACCGTAGTATCCCCATCATGTGAGTTGTCAGTTTACGCCGTGTTAGGGACGGCTGTTGCGCCTACGCCTGGCCTCGCGCTTGGAGGGAGGTTTGGGTGGGGTATAACGCTTTGATGCAGTGGGTCGTGGTCTCGGCGCCATCATGGCAGCGCTGCTCCCGGACGAGTTTGGGGGAGCGAGCCCAGCCTTCTTGGCCATCCGCGCCTGACGGCGTAGCTCAACTTGAGCGCGATCGACTTTGAATCCAACAAAAACTCCCCACGCCATCAGAGGGAAGGCCAGCAGAACAAGACTGCCCCATCCGGCGCCTAGCGCGACGATGATTGCACCAACTCCAGCGAACCGGCGTTGGTTGCGATAGATCATGAAGGCTGTGATCGCCATCAGTACCAGCCCTTCGGTAATAGCGACGGCTGGATCATTCAGGAAGGACGCATTTTTTGCTGGCTTTACTTTGCCAATAATCACTGGGGTCCAGATGGCGATGTAGGCGATAGCGGTGAGCGCTACGATGCCAAAACCTATCTGACGTTCGCGTTTTGAAAGTGGGGCGGCCATACCTGAGCAAGCCTAGTGGGATGGGGTCTGTCTGCGTCCAAGTAACTAGATTCGGCTCCTAGAGTATGCTGAGCATCAGTTGGATGGAGGACATTTCCATTACTTGACCACCATCGGGAGTTCTCGATATAGAGAGGCAATCGAGGTCGCAACGGGACAGCCGATGGTAGCGACTAGCCGAGGAGCCCTGAATAGAGTTAGCTTATGACGATTGAAGAGCGCAAGGAACGCACCCGCGCCATGTTGGCTGAGGCGGCAGCTGACCTGTTTGTCATGAAGGGCTTCGATCACACTACGGTAGAGGAGATAGCTCAGGCCGCCGATATCTCTCCACGCACTTTCTTTCGATACTTCGCCACTAAAGAGGAGGTGGTGATGAGTTTTCTGTGGCTAAAGGTCGACAAGTTACTGGCTTCCTTGGCTGTTAGACCCTCTGACGAGAGTCTGTTGGAGTCGGTGCAGGTGGTGTTTCGTTCGACCGAGGCAGACTCCGATGTAGAAAGAGACCGGCAACTTTTGCGCCTGTTGGCAACAACACCATCGCTGCGTGCTCGTTGGTTGGTAGATGGTTGGGAGTCAGCGGTTCGGCTGCGTCCAATCATAGCTGGGCGACTCGGACTCGAGGAGTCGAGTGCTCGGGTCGGGTTGATTGCGAACACTCTATTTATGGTTGCTGAGACGGTGCTTGATCAGTGGTCTTTTGATGGTGGTGATTTCGTTGGCGATATGCTAGCCGCCCTAGCCCTGCTCGATCGAGGAGGGCTGTTGAGTGCCGGGGGTGAAAGGATCTAGTGCCAACAAACTGACTCACACCAAAATGGGGTTGAGCTCAAGAGTTCACCAGGGTCACGGGAGCCGGTTGGGTGCGAGACCGCGAAGGTTGGTGGTCCGTAGTTGCAACGGCTATCGCCATCGGGTGATGTCACAATCTACGAAGTTAGCGGTCACGGAGGCCAACCAGCGGTTATGAGGCGGTTGGTTGTGCGGTCCTGCACTCAGCAAGGGTGGCAACGTTCTCGTGGGCTAAGAGATGGGAAAGACAGAGGATCTCTGGCACCAAAGTGCTGGCAATCCTGTAGTACTTGCGTCTCCCGACACGTTCGACCGCGATGAGTCCACAGGCTGCTAGGCAGCTGAGGTGCACAGAGGTCCGCCCTTGGGACAGCCCTGATGCCTTCACACACTCTGTGGCGCCTAGACGGCCAGCAGAGTTGATAGCGACAAGCAACTTGAGTCGCGTCGGGTCGGCAAGGGCGGCGAAGAATCGGCTGAGGTGAGAGATATCCTCGGCTTGCATGAGAGTCGCCTGCGTCTGCAGGAGCCCCGATTTGGAGAATTTAGAGGGCAGCGAGCGCATCGTGGATCCTTTCAATCATTGTCTCGACGACGGATGGCCAGGCGGCAAGGTTCAGTCGGAAAAACTCTGGTGCCCCCGGTAGGTAATCCTCTCCAGGGCCGACCGCCACTCGTGCGCGGTCGAGCAGAAACTCGTAGGCCGACTGGTTGGAGGGACGCCGGAGCAGCTCACCCCAGAGAAGATAGGTTCCCTCGCGTTCTGTGAGAGTCACGTTGTCGTCATCTGCCAAGCCCTTGGTGGCGAGTGTGAAGTTGTCATCGATGATGCCGCGAACCTCAGCGAGCCATGCACCCTCGGTCTGGTAGGCATGTGCGCCGACGCTGAGCCCGATAGAGGTAGCTTGCGAGAGAGCAAGTAGCTGGCTTCCCTCTATACGAGCACGCAATTCGGTGTCGTTTGGCAGTTCAATATGAGCTACCTTGAGGCCGGCGATGTTGAAAGACTTCGACGGTGACGCGAGGACGACCGCACGGTTAGAGCTTTCGTGATCGAGCGAGGTGTACGGAATATGGACTGCACCCGGAGCTCGAAGATCCTGATGGATCTCGTCCGAGATCACAGTCAGCCGTTCCCGTTCGGCTATATCAGCGATCATTGTCAGTTCAGCTCTACTGAATACGCGTCCTGTGGGATTCTGGGGATTACACAGGATGATCGCCTGCACACGTTCCTCCGCGGCGGCTCTAGCGACGAGGTCAAAATCGATGGTGTAGCGTCGATTGACTCGCTGCATTGGGACAGGAACTAGTTCGCGTTGGGCTTCGTTCACAACGCGAAAGAACGGCGGATAGCTCGGTGTCAGGACGATAACTCCTGCTCCAGGGTCGGTGACTGCCATAACGATAATTCGCAACGCTGCCACTACGTCGGCCACTGTCACGAGCGAGTGGGGTTGGGTGCCAAAGTTATTTTTGGCCCAGTCCTGGTAAGAGGCCTGGTAATTCAGGATGAGATCAGGCGATGGGTATCCAGTGTCGCCTAGCTCGAGAAGCGTGATTCCGGCCTCTAGCGCTCCTCGAGGGGGCGGAAAGTCCATGTCTGCGACCCATGCTGGTAGGACGTCTGCCGGATATCGCTGCCACTTGACGGAATGAGTACGGCGAGCACGAACTGCAGCGAGGCTCTCTTCAGCGGGAAATTGCGACTTCATAGTAAGCAAGTGTATTCCGTTGAGAAAGCGGTTGTTGAGTTCCTTGTCAGCCGATCGGATGACACCGTTTGCCCAGCTCGCGACTGTTTTTCTTGATGGATCAATCTGCATCTCCTCGGATTCAAGTCCAGAGGATCACTTGTGGGAACAAATCTGGTAGGGTGATGGTTGAAAATGGCAGTGACTGACAAAGTTGTAGATGTTGATAGCTGATGGTGCCATCGTTGGCGTGGTGACAAGAAGGAAGGAGAGGCAATGGATTCGTCCCAAAAGGTTGCGAGGAGGGATCTTAGAGGAAGCCCGTGGTTATCGTTGGTTGCGGTGGCCTTTGGCGTCATTATGGTTGGGCTGGACGCGACCGTCGTTTCGATCGCGAACCCGTTTATAGCTCGAGGGTTGCATGCGAATCTCGCGGACCTGCAATGGGTAACCAATGGTTACCTTTTGGTCACGGCAGTCCTCCTTATTCCGGCTGGCAAGCTTGGTGATCGTGTTGGTCGTCGCAAGATCTATCTGATCGGGATGGCTGGCTTTGCTCTCGCGAGTGTCGGAGTCGGACTTTCAGGTTCTATTGGTTTGGTTATCCTCTTCCGTGTCTTCCAAGGGGCATTCGGTGCGTTGATCATGCCAAACACGTTGGCGATCTTGCGCAAAACCTTCCCGCTCGAAAAGTTAAATACTGCCATCGGAGTATGGGGCGCAGCCTCAGCGGTTGCAATCGCTGGAGGACCGATCGTAGGAGGCCTTCTGGTCCAGGATGTCTCCTGGCAGTCTGTGTTCTACCTCAACCTTCCGGTCTCGATCATAGGTATCGCTATCAGTGTCGTGGTGTTGCTAGAGAGTCGCGAGACTGATGTTGAGTCTCCGGACGTTCCGGGGATGCTAACGCTAGCTGCGACCCTGTTTCTGCTGGTATTTGGCCTGATCAAGACACAGACTTGGGGTTGGACAGATCCGAAGACACTCGCCTGTTTCGGAGGGGCAATCGTGTTCGCTGCTCTTTTCATCTTTGCCGAAGGTCGAGTTACGAGTCCGTTGCTGCCACTCAGGATCTTCGCAAGTCGAGCGCTCTCGATGTCCACCATCAGCGTGATCCTGAATTTCTTCGCCTTTTATGGTGTGATCTTCTTTGTCTCTCTATATCTGCAGGAGGTTCACGGATATTCGCCGATACAAGCTGGCGTACGCCTGTTACCGCTGACTGCGATGTTCGTTGTCTCTGCTCCGCTCGGCGCAGCCTTGAATCAGCGTTTTGGTCCGCGGTTTCCAGTAACGATTGGTATGCTTTTTGCCGCGGCGGGTCTATGGATCCTGACGAGTCTCGAGGTGAATTCGAGCTATACCCTGCTTGCAGTACCCTTCGTGATACTGGGTCTGGGTGTTGGATTTGTTCTAACGGCGACCTCTGACGCGATAGTAGGCAATGCTCCATCCCAGGATGCTGGGGTAGCCGGTGGGATTCAGTCGACGGCGTTACAGATTGGTGGAGTTATTGGAACCTCCGTGCTCGGTTCGGTCCTCCTTGATCGAGTGGGTTCGACGCTGGTGAGCAAAATGACCAAGGCTGGGGTCCCTGGCTCACTGGCGCCTAAGTTGCTTGCTGCAAAACCGCTGATCGCGGAGGGCGCGGCGCCGCATGTCGCTCATATTCCGGCGCAGTTGCAGCTGGCCATCACCAATGGATCGCACGCGGCATTCCTCTCAGGACTCCATGTTGCAATGGTGGTCGGTATCATCGTGTGTCTCGTTGGGGCAGGGACAGGGTTCGCGATTGGCAACAAGAGGCCTACAGAGGAGAGGGCCCCGGAGGAGACGCTTACTGATTGATATTGAGTTGCCACCTTTTGGTGTTGTCGCTCAGGGTGCCGTTGAGGTGATGCTTCAACGGCACCCTTTTTGCAATGCCTTTGTGTGCTAGCTTTGTGGTTCCATGGGTTCGCGATGTGGCTGTCGAGTTCGGTTGAATAGTGGTGTCGACCATTTGATCGCGCCAAAGCCTGCCGCGAGGAGTTGGGATGTCCATCATATCACGATCGTGTCCGCAGGAAAAGAATCTGCTCTTTAGTGTGACATCGGCCAGCTGACCTTGGTCTCCGAGAGGTGTTGACTCAACCGTGAGGCCACTGCAATGCCCGGACTCAGGCCACTCTTGGTCGCACTCGGCGGTGATGATGTAATTGATTAGCTAGCCAAGAGAGCGTCAGCTATCTGCGTTCGATCAGCGGTGATCGTGAAGATGACCTGCGAGCCAAGACAAGATTGTTGCTGAGTGGTGCAGCGGTGTCGACAGGTGTCCCTCATCGGGCAGGCTTCGCAGTTCACTGCTATGAAGGTGACGTGCTAGCCATCTGGAGTGTTGAGCGGGCACCATCAAATCTTGATCACCCTGCCAGATCTGCACCGGCGTTGTCATCGTCTCGAGGTCAAACCCCCAGGGCCGCACGAAGGCAAGGTCGTCGTCAAGCCAGCCGTCAATACCAACGCTTAAGGCGTGAGCAAAATCGTCGACTATCTCTTGTCCTAGAGTTCGGACTGCAGCGACATCAACGGGGGTCAGAAGGGTAGCCATGTTGGCCACTACCGAATTAACATCTGCAGTTGCCAAGTCGTCGCGTGCCTGATTTAGATACTGACTGAGAGCATCGGAGCCTTGGAGCGCCAAACCGAACTCGTCGAGGTTGTCTTCTCCCATCCCCTCAAGGAAGTCGAGATCTTCTTGACCGTATGCTCCGACACCACTTATCGAGGCGACGGCGACCACTCGATCGGGAAGTAGCGCGCCACAGGCGAGTGCATGGGGTCCTCCTCCTGAAGTGCCATAGCTAGCACAGCGAGTGATCTCGAGGTGGTCGAGCAACTCCGCGCTGTCGTTAGCAACGGAAGCAACGCTTCGACCTGGATGCCTGGATGAACTCGCGTAACCTGGTCGTGTGGGATAGATGAGACGGATGCCAAGTTCGGCTGCGTTGGCAAGTTCGTAACCCATCGGGATGCCGGCCCCTGGAGTCCCATGGTGAGCGATAATCGTGTCTTGATAGTTGGATCCAGTATCAAAATACTCCAACGTTCTACCGTCGCTCAGTTGGAGGTGTTCGATCGCCACATCGGTCCTTTCGTTAACTGCTATCACCATCACGTTAGTGGAGTCTGCCTCGGTATGGTTAGTCACCAGCGTGTCCGGAGGCTCTGATCCTCAGCGGCGGTGCCGTGGGAACCAAGCATTATGTAGGTTCTTTGGGCTGGGGGAGCGTTGTTAGGGCGCCACCCTAGGTCTCAACTAAGACTCGCACCTCTAGGCGAAGGTACAGGGACACCTGAGCCAATCTCCACTTGACGTTGTTCCACCCCAAGGCAGAGCCCTGCCCTTGGGGTGGAACTTTTGCTAGTGAGCTCTATCGGCGACCATAGATTGCTGATTTCAGGGCGATAAGTACCTACAATCAGTTGGTATATGGCCTAGACAACTTGCTGTTTGAGTTTCGCAAACGAATTGGGGGAGTTTCGCAACCGGCCCTTGGTGGGCGCTAGAGGACTCGAACCTCCGACCTCAGCCGTGTGAAGGCTGCGCTCTAACCAACTGAGCTAAGCGCCCGCGACAGGTAGATACTAGCCAGCCAACTTGTGGAAACTGTTCACGTGGTACTCAGTTTCGGTCAAGGGGGTTGTGGATCAAACACTGACACACCAGCTTTGGGGTTCATCGAATGTTAAAGGCTGGTGTTTTTCTGCCGAAATGCCTAAAAGCGGTCAGCATGGCGCATGGGATGACGAGGTGTAGGCAATGCAGCAGCAGGCAGAAGGGCAAGGTTCGAGTGTTACTCAACTTGATGTTGAGCCTGTCGTAAGAGTGATCACCTCCGCGATTGCCGATCCAAGCACACTTGGCATCGTAACCCAGCCGATCGTGTCTCTCGACGACGGTAGTGTGGTGGGCTATGAAACACTAGCTCGATTCGCTGGTGAGATCTCCACCGAGCGCTTGTTCGAGGAGGCTTCCGAACTTGGAATGGGTGCAGAGTTGGAGGCGATCGCTCTCGAGCGGGGTCTGGCGATGCTTCACTATCTTCCTCACGGTTTTGTCCTCCATGTGAACGTGTCGCCAACGTATCTCGGTATGCAAGATATACATCGAATCTTGCTCGGTGCGCGATTGGATCGGGTGGTTATCGAGCTTACCGAACATATCCCAGTATCTGAGACCGGTCAGTTGCGCCGACAGCTCGCGACCTATAGGTCGCTCGGCGCACGTATAGCACTTGATGACGCAGGTGCAGGTTACGGAGGGTTGGAGCTCATGTACGAACTCGAGCCCGACATGATCAAGATCGACAGGTTCCTCATCAGCGACATAGATCGCTCTGACACCAAGGCGGCTGTTGTGGCAACGCTTGTGACCTCTGCTCGAGCTAGAGGCATCAAGGTAGTTGCCGAGGGAATCGAGACCGCATCTGAGTTTGATGCTGCCTCCCGTCTAGGGATCGACCTTGGGCAGGGGTATTGGATTGCGCGACCAGCAGCGGGTTTGCCGCGGATTGATGTAGCTAAGTTGTCACGACATAGCCGCAAAGAGCGTAACGTCACTCTTGGTAGGGAGCTTGCTAGGGTAACCGAACCGGTTACAACTGCGCTGGGGAGCTCGAGTTTTGTTGGTGTGCAGTTTGGTGTCGGAGTAGACCACTACGGGAGACCATTGTTCGTTTGGTCGATAGATGTTGATGGAGTTGAACACGTTCGAAACGCGACCGAGGTTGAGTCTGGGTGCTCGATACAAGAGTGCATCAGGAGGGCCCTTGGCAGGAGTTTGGAGACCCGCTTCGATCCTTTGGTGGTGACCGACCATGCTCGGCGTGTTCTCGGCATAACCCGACTTGAACGACTTCTCAATGTTGTGGATGCCAAACCAGGATCGGAGGCATCCTGATGTCAGAGCAGATCGAGATCACACTTGCCGGAGATTGGGATTGGGAGTTGGAGGTCCGGCGCACCCTTGCCGCCCCTCACGAACTAACGACAGTTTTGGAGCCGGTGAATTCTTGTCACTCCGCACAGTTGATGGCCATTGAAGGACTGACGCGGAGCCCACGAGTCGGTTCGAAGGAGCTCTTTGCACGGGCTAGCGCCCTTGGACTCGACGTGACACTTGAGCTATGCACCCTTAACCGGCTACTACAGCGGTTCGCGGCCGAAGAGACCGAGGTGCGCCTTAGCGTTAACGTCTCTCCGTCAATTGTAGGCTCGACAGCCGTGCAGGACCTGTTTGCACCCTGGTGTGATCGCCTTATCATCGAGATCTCTGAGGAGAACATCGTCCGAGATCCGAGAGTGGTTGCCGAGGCGGTGGCACCTCTTCGGGCCCAAGGTGCAGAGATAGCGCTCGACAACGCGGGAGTTGGCTACGGAGGATTGTCGTTGTTGGTGGCATTGGAGCCCGAGTGGGTAAAGATAGATCGTCGGCTGGTTGGTACACTCTTGACCTCGGAGACCTCTCGTTCAATCGTACGGAATCTGTCGACGATGGCTCATAGGATTGGGTCACGCGTCATTGGCGTTGGTGTCGAGGAAGAGGCTCAGCTAGAGTTGCTGGTTGCTATTGACGTTGATTGCTGGCAGGGCTATCTCGAACAGCCTTTTGCGATGCGTCGCCCAGTAGGCGCAATAGCTGCGATGTTGCGTGAGCATCCGATTCCGCCGACTGCGACCTTTGTGGTCCAGCTCGCAGATTCGGCCTCGTTAGCGGTTGGCCAGTGGATCCGTCGTGGTGTAGCGTCGCTTGATGATGTTGCACGTGTGACCGATGGCTGCTACGAGGTAGGCTGGGTGAAATTTCGCGACCTAGTTGGCGTCGCGCGGAGTAATTAAGTCAGTCTTAAGCAACGATTGCTGCTAGGGGAGGTGGAATGGCGCAACATGCGCGTGCCAAAAGGAGCAAGGTTCAGCGCTCCAAGCGAAGTCGCCGTGGCAGGATTATAGGTATTCTGGTGGTGGTCGTGATTCTCGCCGTCGCGGTGACCATAGGTGCTTTGCAGTCGAGTCGCCAAGTTGTCACACAGACCAAGACCAGACACACGTCTGCTCCCAAGACATCGAAGTCTGTTCCGCCCACGGTTCCAGCGTCTACCCAGGCGCGGTGCCCGTTGACCGATCTTCCTGCGCCTAACGGACAGGTGCCACAACGCCCAGCCTTGGCGATCAAGGTCGGCAACGACCCAGGAGCGCGTCCACAGAGTGGACTCAGTGAGGCTGACGTGGTCTATGAGGTCCAAGCGGAGGGTGGTATTACTCGGTTCATAGCCGTGTTTCAATGTCAGACTCCAGCCACCGTGGGTCCGATCAGATCCCTACGTTGGGTCGACTGGCATGTTGTCCATCAGCTTGGCCACCCCATCCTCGTCTCTGCTGGAGGTATCAATCCTGACATCTCTGCAGTCAAGTCCCAGAGTTGGCTCCACTACATCGATGCGCTCGCGTTCGTCGGTGCCCCCTTCGAGAGAATTTCTTTTCGAGTTCCTCCTGAAAATCTGTACGGGTCACCCTCAGAGATCTGGTCTTTGGTGTCCTCGAAGACACCTCCTCCGAGCCTCTTCGATTTTTCTTCAACGCTACCTCAAGGAGGAGCTAGCGTTGGGACCGTCTATCTGCCCTTCTCGTCTCCTGAGGACGTGAGCTGGGAGTGGAGCGCGTCGGCGAACAGATTTCTTCGTTTCTATTCGGGGCAACCTGCCAACGGCAACGGTGGTGAGCAGTTGAGCGCGACCAATGTTGTTATCCAGTTCGTGAATGCTCCTCCAGGTAAGTACAACGAGAGCGGTCCACACAGCCTTGGTGTGCACTCGCAGACGGTCGGAACTGGACCGGCATGGATCCTGCGTAATGGCGAGATCTTCAAGGGAAGCTGGCAGCGGTCTTCGCTATCACAAACCACCTCGTACCATCTTTCGAATGGTGAACAGATCTCTCTTGCGCCCGGTCAAACCTGGGTGGAGGTGGTTCCAAACTGGGTACATGCCACCGAGACTGCGCCGTCGTAGTGGATCAGGCAAGCAACATTGTTGGCGCAACCCCGGCGGTGGTTGGGAGCAAAAGTGGTGAAGCTATGATGCAGCGTTGTTAATGGGCGAGGTCCGCCACCAAGGTTCCGGTGGTCAGCCTACCTTCGGTCAACGGGCCAATGGCATGTTCTTCACTCCGGTGGACGTTGCTACGCGGTTGCTTGCTGCTTTCGTCGAGGAGTACAGTCTCGATGTCCATCGCGTACTTGACTTAGCTGCAGGTGCAGGTTCTTTGCTCCTGGCTGCCGATCGGGTGCTGCCAGGGTCTCTCACGCTGGTAGGCGTTGAGCAAGATGCGACGGTAGCGGAGAGTTGCCGTAATGATCTTGCCGAACGAGTGCATGCAAGCAGCGATCTGACCATCTTCCAGGGTGATGGTCTCGACCCTGCAATAAACAGACAGCTCTCGCACCAGTTTGGTCGCTTCGACTTGGTAGTTGGCAATCCACCGTTCTTGAGCCCACGACTGCGTTCGCTTCGCTATGAGGGTAGCAACGGTGTGGAGTGGAGTAAGCTTCGTCGCTCATATGCTGATATCACAAGGGCGACCACCGATCTCTCTGCCTACTTTGTCGCTCGAGCCTTTGAGCATCTGCGCGTGGGTGGGGTGTGCGCGATGATAGTTCCAATCTCATTTCTATCCTCAGACGGCGCCTCCGAAGTCCGACGGGTAATTGAAGGACAGGGTGAGGTTCTAAAGGTTGATCGCCTTCCGGATGATGCCTTTGCCGCATCGGTGGCTACGGTATGTCTATGGGTTCGTAGATTGAGTGAGCAGGTAACTCGATCGAGTTCTGAAGGGACGAGCTGGGGGTCATGGATCGCCGAGTCGCCGAAGCTCGAGCTTCCAGGGTCGTTGCGAGTCAGGGATTTAGCTCGAGTGACTGCTGGCTTTCGTGATGAGTTCTATCAGGTGGTAGCTGAGGTTAAGGAGGTAGACAACGCCACTGTGTCATTGACCGATCAAGGGTGGCATCAAGTGTTTACTGTTGGACACCTGGGTTGGGGAGAACCGTTATGGGGACACCGTCCCGTCAGGATAGGTGGGCATGCTCTCCTCCATCCGGCGGTGTCGTCAGCTGCGGTTTCGTCGATGAAGAACGCCATGCGTGCACTCTTAGTTCCAAAGCTTGTCATCGCGCCGCAAAAACGAGTCGTCGCGCCTTGTATAGATTCCGAGGGATCGGTGGTGCCGTTAACTCCAGTGATCTCTGTCCTTGCAGCCGATGGTTCAAGGTTGTCACTCTCACTCTTGGCTGCTGCGCTCGGTTCGCCGGTTGCAGCCGCTTATCTTGAACATCGCTGTGCAGGTACTGCGTTGAGCACTAAGGCACTGAAGTTCTCTGCGCGAGATGTAGGCGATGTGCCTTTACCTTTGAACCGAGAGGCCTGGGAACGGGCGGGTCATCTCTGGCCGGCCTGGGGAGCGGGAAGGTTGGGACCCTACCTGGACGCGATACGCGATGCCTACTCGATCGAAGAACCGAGTTGGGGTGAGTTGCTTGATTGGTGGCTCCCTCGCATCGGCCAAGTCGTGGAGTAATGAGGCGTCATCTCCAGCGAAACTCGGGCAAAACACCAACGAGACTCTTGCGGGTCTCGTTGGTGTCTGGGGGTTTGGGATGGGGTTGTTGGTACTCTCCAACCTATGCCGGTTTCTTGTGAGTTGGCTGGTAACTGAGATCAGGAATGCTGGGATTGTCCGCTAAGTTGCTTTTGGTCCCTCTAGCTGAGAATCACTGCATCGTTGGCTGGCGAGCTATGGCTCATCCCAGGTTGATGAGATATCGGAGTGATACGCGTCATCTCCAGCGAAACTCGGGCATAACACCAACGAGACCCTTGCGGGTCTCGTTGGTGTCTGGGGGTTTGGGATGGGGTTGTTGGTACTCTCCAACCTATGCCGGTTTCTTGTGAGTTGGCTGGTAGCGGCTTGAGTCCTCCCATGGATAAATCCGGCGACCTCCAACTTGACGCTCGTTTTAGCGAGCTGCCGGGTAGCCGCGTGATCTCAAACCCGATTCCTCTCGAGTTCATAGTGGAGGCAAATAAGCTCGCCGGCGTAGTTCGTATTAGTTCTCCACGCTTCTTTGCCGTCTATTGCCCCATCATGAGAGCTCCGATGCACGGGTATGGCGGATGGGTTGCAACTGTCAGTCGCCTTCAGGAGTTAGAGTTGCTAGATTTCAGGAGATTGAACCGGGGTTTCGGAGGATGGGTGAGTGATTAACTTCTCGGTAAAAAGGATCCTCGAGGAGTGAACTTTATCTGACTCGCTGGATTCGATGAGCCGCAGGCGGATTTCTCGATTCTGATGCTATCGTCGGTTGGTCACACAGCCCTCTACCATGATCACGGAAACCTTTGGAACCAGGGTGATTCCTAGATCGCAGAGTCTTCGTAAAGACAGGTAGGCTCAAGAGCCACATGAACGGTCTGCGAGGCTCGGTCCTGCAGGGCAGAGAGGATGTCATTCGTGAGGTTTTTTGACGTTGTGCTCTTAGGTGCTGGATCGGCCGCAGAGTTGATTTGGCCCCATCTTCCCGGAAAATCGGTAGCAGTCGTTGAGGCAAATCGTGTCGGAGGCGAGTGCCCTTTCGTCTCTTGTATGCCCTCAAAGGCACTTCTTCGATCTGCACAGGTACGCAGATTAGTTTCGCAGGCGCATACGCTCGGGGCCGTATCCTCCCCCTTGGTCCTAGATGATGGGGCAAAGGCGTTTGCTGCGGCGGTACAGCGGAGAGATCGGATCGTAGAACATCGCGACGATAGTGACAATGCTGCAGAGCTGATCGAATCTGGCGCCATGCTGTATCGGGGGCGTGGGCGAGTACAGGGTCCAGGTCGGCTGATTGTAGAGGACGATAGTAGGGCTGTCGAAGAGCTTTCCTATGGAGAACTTGTTGTTGCCACCGGGTCATCACCGGTGATACCGCCGATCCCTGGACTCGATCTTGTGCCTACCTGGAGGAGTGACGAGGCGCTGAGTTCTTCGGAACTTCCGGATTCGTTAGCTATCTTGGGAGGAGGGGCGGTAGGGTGCGAGCTTGCTCAAGTGTATGCAACATTCGGTGTAGATACCACCCTTATTGAGGCTGCCGACCATCTCCTTCCGCACGAAGATCCTGTTATTGGTGAAATTCTTGCCGATGCACTGCAAAGATCGGGAGTCAAAGTACGGATGGGTGCAAAGCTAGTCAAAGCCGAGCCTCATGAGGTTGGAGCACTGCTGATTATGGAGACGGGTGCCGAACTTTGTGTGTCCCGAGTTCTCGTTGCTGTCGGTCGCCGGCCAAATATCGCCAATCTTGGCCTCGAGACGCTCGGTGTAGACCCAGATAGCCATGCGTTGGAGGTCGACGCACAGGGTAGGGTCGTCGGCATCGACCATCTTTGGGCTGTTGGGGATGTCACTGCGATTGCACCCTTCACTCATACAGCAAGCTACCAAGGACGAGTAGTTGCAGCGAACCTGCAAGGGGGTGAGAGGCGTGCGGACTATCGGGCGATTCCTCGCTGTGTCTATACAGATCCTCCGGTCGCGGCGGTCGGGCTCACGGCGGATGAGGCAGGCTCACGCGGACTAGAGATACGCGAAGCATCGTTTCCACTCAACTCCACGGCTCGGGCGGTTTCAGATGGGAACGATATCGGTATCTTGAATCTGATAGCGGATGCACGCCGGGGCATACTCGTGGGTGCAGCGATGATCGGTGCTGGTGCCGACGAGATGATCGCAGAGGCGGTGTTGGCGATTCGAGCTGAGATACCGATCTCACTCCTGATAGATCTAGTGCATGCGTTTCCCATCTATGGAGAGGCTTACGAACCTCCGTTACGGCAGCTCTTAGGTCTAGATACTGATGACACACCAATGGCTTCTGGCAGATAGCATGCCGCTTACTGGCTCCGCCAATACTCACTGAGAGTGTCAAAACTGATTACCAATTCCTGAGTTCGTGTATGCTAAGCGCTGCTAGATGTTGAGTGGATTGGGAGACAACTGACGCCTCCCTTGTCGCGCTTTGGAGCTTTTCCGGGGAGTTTAGGGTGTTGAGTTGGTGGTTCGTAAAGCTAGGCCGATAGTCGCTATCTTTTTGTTGGCCTCCTCTCTTAGTGTCATGATGACCGTACATGCATCGAGGCGACTCCCAGCGGTGCGTCTCAACTCATCTCATTATGGATATGTGCTCGCAGGTGCCGGCGGTGCGACCTATAGTTTCGGATCCACAAACTATGGATCTACATATTCAGATGGGCTTACTGGGCTCACCGGGGCTCACCCGTTGAGCGCGCCGGTTGTCGCGATAGCCACAGACCCTGCAGGTGGCTATTGGATGGCGGCCAAAGACGGAGGGGTATTCAATTTCGGCAACGCGGCATTTCATGGATCCACCTACAGCTACGGGATCACTGGCCTGGGAGGATCTCATCCGCTCAATGCTCCAATCGTCGGCATGGCCGCTACCCCTGGTGGCAATGGCTATTGGTTGGTCGGAGCCGACGGAGGTGTATTTGACTTTGGAACTGCTTCGTTCCTTGGTTCTGAGGGGGGAAAGAGCATCCCCGCCCCGGTCGTAGGTATTGGAGGCATGACCGCCCAGTTCTCAATTACCACTACGTCGCTCCCAAGCGCCACTTCGAACCAGACCTACAGCACCACGCTCAGTGCTGCAGGCGGAGTTGGTGCCAATACCTGGTCTGCCACTGGATTGCCCGCTGGGCTATCGATGTCATCCTCTGGAGTAATCAGCGGAACGCCAGGTAATGCGGGCACTGCTTCGGTGGTGGTCACGGTGACTGATCAAGCTGGTCAATCGGCAACTGCTGATCTCAAACTGACCACGAATCCCCAATTGCTCACCTCAGCCTCCCCAAATTGGTCGGGCTATATCGTGCAAGACGGTGCTTTTAATGGGGTGAGTGCTACCTTCAACGTCGCGGGCTTGACAAGTCCTCAGCCTTCTGTGTGCAATACTGGTAGTAGCGGTTCACTCAGTCAGTACTGTGCGACGGCAGAGTGGGTAGGGGTGGACGGTGCCAACAACTCTGACCTCATCCAGGCTGGCGTCGTAGATGTGCCGGTAGTCGGGACCAACAGCTACTGCATCCGGCCTTGGTGGGAGATCCTTCCAGCCGCGGTTACCTACTTTGCCAGTAGTTGCAATGCGGTGTCCGCTGGCGATAGCGTCTCCGTCGATGTCTACGAAACATCTACCGCGAACCTTTGGAATATACAGATCAAAGATAACACCAACGGACTGTCGTTTTCGACTCAGCAGTCCTATGCTGGTCCAGGTGCCTCGGCCGAGTGGATCGTGGAGGCTCCGACTTCGAGCCAAGGGATAACGACATTGTCGCCCTACACTCCGGTCACGTTCACGAACCCAAGCTACTCTCTGGCTCCGACGGGTGGTGTCGATCAACAGACGGCTGTGGTTATGGTCCAAAACGGGAGTGAGGTATCGGTTCCGATCAAGAGTACGAGTAACTCATTCACGGTGGCCTATCAGTAGCTTAAGCGTCGTTACAGCCTCGTTCGAGGTGTGACCGCATGCAGTATGTAAGAGCAGGGGCGGTGCACCACGTGTATTGTTTATGAGTTGTCGCAGGCGTTCCTGGTAGCGTCTCCATGTGGTGATCTATGGCTTGTGTCTGCGGCCGTTCGCCTAATGATCTCCTGTTGGGACGCCTCTTGTAGGGAGACAAGCTCAAGGGAGGGCCTGTGTGGCTCATCGTACTCAACACCACGAGAAGTTGTTGGTGCTTGTAGCTAGTTAGACAATCCTTCGATGGCTAAGACGAGGCGTTGGGTGATGGCACAAGAGCGTCGAGCTCAGCAAGAAACTGCTGGCAGTCAGCGTGGATTTTGATGACACCCCGGTCGTCGTAACGGGTTGGTCCTTGGTTGACGACGACGACCTCCTTGCCTCGATCGAGTGCGAAGGCGACGAGCCGTGCAGCCGGATTTACCGAAAGCGTACTCCCTAGAACAAGCACCACCTCTGTTGTCTCGATGAGCGCTTGAGCCAGTTCGATCCTTGCTGGTGGCACCGGCTCTCCGAAGGTCACCGTGTTTGAGGTGAGCACCCCGCCACAGGAGCCTGAGTCGAAGCGGATGCGACAACGTGGGTCTCGGTCACCTTGAACGACACGTTCGAGTGCCTCGTCCATCGGTTTGATATCTCCGCAGCTAAGGCATCGGGACTCGTGAATGCAGCCGTGAAGTTCTATAAGTGGGTAGTGGTAACCGGTGCTCAACCGATGAAGGCCATCGACGTTTTGAGTGATCACCCCTTGGAGGCGGCCCGCACGAGCGAGCGATTCTAGGCAATGGTGTCCAGGTGTAGATTGAGCGCGATAAAGAGGGTTGGTGAGCCGGTCGTGCCATAGTTTTGCCCTCAGTTCCGGATCTTGCCGGTATTGGCTTACCCGGGAGTGTTTTGATGCGGCTGGATTCTTGGTCCAGACACCCTCAGGCCCGCGGTAGTCGGGGATTCCAGCCGCCGTCGACAGGCCGGCTCCCGTGAAAGCTACAATCGTCGTCCTTTGAAGCTCGTCTAGGGTTGGGTGCAATCTGTTCAACCGCTGATGCTGGGTCCGATTCGTGTCGTGGTGATCTCGATGAGAACACGACGTTCAGCGATCATCGATGCACGATATCCCTCCCAGTCGTTATGTTCGCCCGCAGCTAGCCGGTAGTACTGAACCAGCTCCTCCATCGCTTCTGGCAAGGAGTGAACCGATGCGACCCCGTCGATCTGGATCCAGTCGCCGAAGAAAGCGTCCGGGAACACGCAGACAAAGGCGGATGGATTATTACGAAGGTTTTTTGTCTTTATAGCGGTCTCCCGAGATGAGATTCCTATGGTGCTTGCTGTGAGTCGAACGGCGAGTACCGGCGAGAGCTGGATACTGCGATCCTTGCGGAAGGTTCCTAAGACTGCATGATGGTTGCTGTCGAGAAAGTCGAGCGTGGGTGGTGAGGCCATGAGGTTAATCCTATTGGGTTGTCGGGTTTTCGTCCTCAGGGACAATGATATCATCAGCTAGGGCAGCCTCACGGCGTGCAATCTCTTCTGGGGGTGCCGCATTCCGGAAAAAGAAGTAGTAGGCAAAGGCTGAAGCCGTTTGGATGACGCTGGCTATCTCAAATGGTAGCGAGAGGCTCACGTCGTCTAGGAGGTAACCGGTCAGAGTAGGAGATGCCGCCATCACGATCTGAGATGGGAGATTTGAGAGTGCTGCGACCCGAGCCTGTTCTGAGGGATCGGCCATAGCGAGCACGTATGACTGTCGCAAGGGGAGAGCCACGCGTTGGGCGAACATCCGAATCGTGTAGATGATGCCTGCAATGACGAAGGTGGGGGAGAGTGCTAGCGGAATCAAGAGCAGCCCCTGGGCGATGCGCAGCCACGAGGTAATTCGTACGGTACCAAAACGCTGCGCCATTTTAGGAGCGATGAGTCCTGATCCTAGAGTGATTATGTTCACGACCAAATAGAGTTCACCAATACTGACCTCGTTGGCGTGGTAGCGGATATAGAGCCAATAGGTGACGAAAGGACCAAACATTCCAACTGCGGCTCCGTTGAGCGTGTTGGTGACCCACAGTCGATAGAGCAGCCATCGTGATCGTTGGGGAAAGGCAAATACCTTCTCTTGCTTGTGCTCGGCTGGGTGAGAGGCTTGAGAAGGATGATTGGAGAGAAACATCGCAATGACGCTTGCAACGAGTGCCGCGGCTGCGGCGATGAGCATACTTGGGCGAAATACTGCGACTGCTACCGCTCGCGCGACATGTTGTTGTCCGGAGATGGCCGCGAGCCCGGTGCCGATGAGCGCTCCAGCCGTCGAGGCCAACGACACCAGCGAGAATGCTCTATTGCGGTTAGATGGGTTGATGGAGTTGACGATTAGCTGTGATTCTGCGGGTTGATAGGGACCCACCATGCCGGCACCGGCACCAGCTCCACGTCCAAAGCTCGCCAGAGCTGCAAAAATGAATAGGACTGCCGTATCGCTGGAGAAGGCATAGACGACACCCGCCACAGCCACCAAGGCGGGGACGACGATCATAAAGGATTTGGCGCCGACCTTGTTGGTGGCAAATCCAATCCCCGAGGACATTCCAGCAGCAACAAGGGCGACTATGAGATAGAGGATTCCGAGTTCGAACCCATTGAAGCCGAGGGTAGCGAGGTAGATAGGCACCGCAATGCCTGCGATCGCCCGCGATACGCTCATTGCCACTCTGGCTGTGAAAATCAAGGATAAATCTTTGGTCTGGAGTACCTCCAACCAGGAGCCGGAGCTTGCCGCCTTCGTCAATGGGTTACCTCAATTAGCATACGCTTACAAACTAGTTGTAAACTGCAAGTATTCCTGTCGTCTCGAAGAACTGCGGTTGTGGTTATCGAGCGTGTCAGAGACCTAAGGTTTTCAGCGTGGAGATGGATAACGGTCACCAGATCTTAGAGGTACGGCATCTAGGATGCGGTGCAGATTAAATCAAGACAGATTAAATCAGGACAGATTCCATCCGCACTAGAACCCTGGGTATACAATAGCATCGATGCCGGAGCGTGTGACAGTTGGTTTTTCTTTTGGTGGCTACTCGTAGCCGATCAGAGCTTCACATTCGGGTCCAAGATCTATAGATCCCGACGGAGCGGGCGCGATAGCGCTATTCGAGACAGCCGCAATGTCTGAACGCTGCCACTAGCTGATCGGCCCAGGTGTCGTAGGCTACCCGGCTCTCCGGTTATGGCGGAGTAGATGTCATTCGCTGATATCTGGCGAAAATCCTTGCCGTAGCAGATTCTCTGAGATCACCTGTTGGTCGGCGAACTGGATCAGATACGATGGTCCACCAGCCTTGAAACCTACGCCGGAGTTGCCAAAACCGCCAAAGGGATGCCTTCCGGGCACGGCACCGGTGATGCCACGATTGACATAGAAGTTCCCCGCCCGTGCCGCATTCGCCACCCGGGCGATTGCCTGAGCGGATCGCGAGAATACCCCTTGAGTCAGTGCATAGATAGTGTCGTTTGCCCGCCAGATGGCGTCGTCGAGATCGTCTGCACGCTCCACCGTTAGGACTGGACCAAAGATCTCCTCGCGATAGAGAGGCGATTGGCGATCGGGGTTTACGAAGACAGTTGGAGGAACGAAGTAACCATCGCTCTCTGGCGCTATCCCTTGCTGTAACAGCTCTGAACTCTTCTTACCCTCTTCGATCATGCGCGTGATCTTGGCGAAGGCAGCATCATCCACAACGGGACCCACCTGGATGGCTGGGTCACGAGGATCACCGACGATCAGCGTGTTGGTGGCGAGTGCGAGACGATCGACGAAGGCATCGAAGATCTGGCGATGGACAATCACCCGCGAACACGCTGAACACTTCTGACCGGCAAACCCAAATGCAGAGTAGATCACGCCGGGTACAGCTTGGTCGAGGTCGGCATCTGCATCGACCACTATCGCGTTTTTCCCTCCCATCTCTGCAACGACTCGTTTCAAGGATGTTTGACCAGGTACGACGTGGCTGGCGGCCTCGATGATATCAAGTCCAACCGCTCGGGAGCCGGTGAAGGCGATGGTCGAGATCTGTGGGTGGCGAACGAGTTTTGCACCTACGGTCTCCCCTCGACCTGGAACGAGGCAGAGAGTGCCTGCTGGTAGTCCAGCATGCTCAAACGCACGTGCGATGTAGCTCGCAGTGATAGGCGTCTGCTCGGCCGGCTTCAGGATCACAGAGTTGCCCATTACCAGGGCTGCCGCCGTCATCCCCATCGGGATCGCTAGAGGGAAGTTCCATGGTGGAATCACTAGGGTGACCCCCCGGCTGCGATAACGCAGCTGATTGGTCTCGCCCGCGGGAGAGTCGAGTCGTTCGGTGTCGAGTCGCTCCGCCCAGATTGCGTAGTACTCGAGAAAGTCAATCGCTTCGCCGATATCATTGTCGGCTTCAAGCCAGGGCTTGCCAGCCTCCATGATCTCGATGGCGTTGATCTCGCTTCGACGGCTGCGCAGATAGGCGGCTGCCTTGCGGAGAATAGTGGCGCGCTCTGGAAGCGATGCGCTTGACCACCCGGGTTGCGCAGCAAGTGCCGCCGAGGCTGCTGCCTCCACCTGCTCTTCGCTGGCCTCTTCGATCTGGGCAAGAATTTGGGTCGGGTTCGCTGGATTCAACGAAGTCGACCAGACGCCACTCTCAGCGAGAGGGAGACCGATTGAAAGTCGGATTTTGTTGCTGGTGTTTAACGTCGCGGCGACGTTGTCTATAGCCTCCTGCTGGAGCCGCATCTCGTGCTGGTGATGGAATTCAGTCGTCGGCTCGTGCGTATATCCAGTGGGATATCCGGTTGGAGGTCTTGATTCGCGTGTGAGTTTAGGAGGCGCGACCAGGCGTGCGATTGACTGCTTGCTTCCAAAGCGCGCCCTGACGAAGGAGGAGTTCGACGTATTTTCGAGCAGACGGCGCACAAGATAGCTCATGCCCGGTAGTAGTTCACCTACTGGGGTATAGATCCTTACCGACTGGCCCTGGGCGAGCAGTGCTGAGGACATCGGTTCTGCCATCCCAAAGAGCATCTGAATCTCATAGTCATCTGGAGTGAGTCCAAGGCTCCGGGCGTAGGCGATGGCGAAGGAGAGGGAGCGGAGATTGTGGGAGCCAAAGGCTGGATGCACCTTCCGGTGATTATCGAGAAGTAGCTTGATAGATTCCTCGTAACTGATATCGCTCTCGGCCTTATCTGTGAAGACTGGAGGGGTGTGCGACTCCGAGGAGGCCTGGGCGAACTCAGTATCCCAGTATGCGCCCTTGACAAGGCGTATCCATAGACGTGGATTGCCAGACTCTTGGCCCTCTAGACGAGTTAGCAGCGACTTGAGCTCGGCAACATGTCGACGGAGATACGCCTGCATCACTAGCCCAAGTTGGAGGTCGGCGAAGTTTGGGTCACCCACTAACCGGTTGAAGATCTCAAGCGTCAACTCATAGGTGTCATAGTGCTCCATGTCGAGGAAGATCAAGCTGCCGGCATCTTGTGCTGACTTTAGGAGTGGGGTGATGCGTTCGATGACCTCGTCTATGGCGCCTCGACGTTGCAACGGTCCGTAGTGAGGAGTGAGCGCGCTCGGCTTGACGCTGATGCTGATCTTGGGTCCAGTGAGCTTGGCGTTGATCGCGATAAATGGAGCAGAGGTGGAGAGCCGGTCGTGGATGTCGGTAAGGCGGTTGATGTACCTGTCGCTCTCTGGGTAGGTGATGATCTTCTCACCCAGCAGGTCAACCGTGGTCAGATAGCCCTGGTGGGCCATCTGACCTACTTTGCGAGCAATCTCATCGAGCTCAGTACCGAGGATAAATTGGTTAGCCATCTCGATGATGTTGTTTCGAGTCAGCGATGTCAATACCGAGCGGCCGATACCAAGTTTGGAGGCGAGTGACTGGCTTGCAGCCATCCATTTTGGAGCTCTGGGATCGAGGTATTCGAGCACGTGCGCAGTAGTCTGTTCCGGCCCATCTAGGGAAGGAAATACATCTACAAGTCGAAACAGGTCAGCGCGGAAGACAGGATCCTTCAGCGCTTGCTTCATAACCAATGAGGCGAATCCTTTGAGCTGGTAGACACCACTAGGGCCGTCGTAGGTGCTAATTGCAGCCGCGATCTCTTGGATCGCTGGCTCTAGTGATCCGCTGTGTACTGACTCCAAACTCATCACCTCATACTACCCTTAAAGCGTTATCTCGGTTCGAGAATCGGTGGTAGTCGTAGTGTCTTGGGTCAAGGTGTCCTAGAGGTGAGGTGGCAGGTCATGGAGACGCTTGAGGTGAAGATGCGAGATGGTGTTCGGCTTGTATTGGATCGGTTTGATCCAGTCGGTCCTAGTCTCACAGCTTCGGTGATCTTGCTGCATGGGCTCTCGTCGAATGCACAACTGTGGTGGCCTGTGGCTCGTTTGCTCTCAGAACATGGAGTTTGCAGCTACACCGTCGATCAGAGGGGCCATGGTCGTTCGGGTGGGGCGGGTTCCCCGATGGGGATCGCCGAGAGCGCGGATGATCTTCTAACCGTGGTGAAGGATATCTCGCCCAGCGAACCACTAGCGGTCGTGGGGCAGTCATGGGGTGCCTCGGTGGCGCTGCATTACGGAGCGGTCGCCGCCGATCAGCCAGAGGTCAGGCCCTATGTGGTTGGTCTAGTTGATGGCGGATTTCAAGCTATGGGGCGTGCTTTTTCATCTAGGGAGGATGCGCTCAGACAGTTGCGTCCTGCCGAGATTGATGGGCGACCGATCGAGGAGCTGGACGCTTTTTTTCGACGGCGGTACGAGGATTGGGATCCAGAGGTCTTACTCGCTGCCCGAGCTGGTTTTCACATCGACTCTGCTGGGCTAGCCTATCGGCGATTGGCAGTCAGAGACCATATGGTCATTTTGGGCGATCTAATAGATTACGAGCCACACATCGATGCAGGGCGTCTTCGCTCCAAGCTGCTCTTGATCCCTGCGCTTGCAGGGAGTCCAGAGGCGGATGAGGCAAAGACGGTGGCTGCAGGAAGACTGCTCGCAGAGGCTCCTAACCAAGGCTGGCTTCGCCCGATGATCGGCGATCACGATCTTCATGCCCAGTATCCCGAGCGTATCGCCGAGATCATTTTCGAGTCGCTTTCGGCCTAGAGGCGGCGTTGTTCGCCAAGTGAGGTCTGTTGTTCGGGGCTGGGGCCCGCATCCTCCGAGCGGCGGGTGATCCAGATGGCGTGTGGGTGAGAGTGTTGGCTTGTGATTGGTCATCGGTATCGGCCCAGATCGAACCAGAGTCTATGTTTTGTCTTTAACGCCAAGAGACACCGTGAACGCAACCGACATTTTGTGTTTAGAGCTCTGGCCAACCTCTCCTGCTGGCTGCGTCGGCCTTTGCCGTCTCCGGTATCTGCGTGTGATGCACTAACTCGGGTGATCGGCTGGGCGCTATCGGCGCGAGTGAGTGATGATCGGTAGACGCTATCGGCTCTTGCGCTCAGGTGATCGCTGGCTATCCGAGTATTGACAATGAGAAAAAGTCGCCTTGCTGGTCGGTAAACGGCTCGGTGTAGACCACACCTGGTTTTAATGAGTTGACCGCTCGCGAGCAGTCGGCGACGAAGGGGTCACTGCCGGCGATGAACACGGCGGTGTCGGCCAGTGAAGGAGTGATGGCTTCAAGGATCCCCGGTATGCGGCCATGGTGATGTGGCTCGGTGGTGCAGGTTAGGTCATGATCATGACGTGTGTAGCTGACCTGGAGCTCAAAGTTTGAGTAGCGTCGTTTGAGGTATTCGAGTTGTCCTAACGGATAGACATCTGCTGGCGTGCGTGCTGAGAACACGAGAGTGACCGGATGTGCAAAGCCCCGTCGAAGTGCAGCCTCGGTGAGCGACATGATCGGGGCGAGGCCGGACCCGCCGGCGATCAGTAGAACGGGCGTGGCGATTGCGGGGTCACCGATGAAGGAGCCGTAAGGCCCATTTACCATGAGGGTCTCGCCGATTGATACGCGGTCGGTGAGCCAGCTGCTGGTCTGGCCGAAGGGTTCACGAGTGATGTAGAAGGTCAATTCGCCGTCGGGGCGCGGAGCATTCGCCATCGAGTAGTTGCGCAGAGGATGCTCCGGTGGCGCTCCAAGTTGCATATGTTGACCGGGCCAGAATCGGAGCGACTCGCCAACGGGGCGAAGGCGTAACTCGATGATGGAGGGGGTGCGCTCTATACGTTCTACTACGACATAGGGGACCTGTTCGCGAGGTGGGAATAGCGTCGGCTTTGCGTCCTCAGTTCCCCATTCGATCTCGAGGCACTCCGATAGCGGTTTGGCCATGCACATCGCTCCATAACCTTGCTCGCGATCCTCTTTTGAGAGAGCCATGTCTAAGACGAACCCTTGGTCGAAGGAGCCAGAGCGGACCTTAACCTTGCACTCGCCACAGGTTCCGGCCCGACAGTTGTTCGGCAGTGCCCAACCCTCGGCCTCGAGGGCGGCCAAGACGGTCATGCCATCGGGGCAGGGAATCTCATTGCCTGACGGATAGAGCCTTATTACTGACACCGGGCCTCCTTAAAACACTCAACACACGTTTAGGTCTCTCGCTCCTCGATCACAGCGTCGCAGTTCGTGTCCTTCGACACCATTGGCGACTGCACTGTGATCTATGAGACGAGAGCCTGTGCTACTATTGTAACCAGCCGACCGAATGGTCGGTAGATGTGTGAAAGGGGAGTGCAGTGACACAGGCGCACGACGGACTCGGCGGATCGATGGAGTTTCCCCCGCCGATTGAGCAGCCAAACATCTTTCCGTTGTCGTGGGAGTCTCAGACGACGAAGCTCGAAGAGATTTGGGCCTCGGCACAGAAGGAGTACTGGGATCCAGCACGGCTTCCGTGGGACGGTCTGCGACCCGAGCAGATGTCCCCAGCAGAGCGCGAGGCGGTTGCATACTGGTTCTCGCTTCTTTCTGTGTTCGACGCATCGGCTCCACCGGTGTTCGCGACAGCCTTAGTGCATGCGTATGAGATTCATGAGGAGGATCCGGTTCGACGCGCGTTCTTCTCGATCACCCGTGATGAGCAGAATCACGAGATAGTCTGTGGTAAGGCGATCTCACTCCTGACGCCAGGAGCCCCACTCGACTACGAACCACAGTCTGACCTGGGGCGCAGGGCAAAGCGCAACGTTGAGTGGCTCTATCACAATGGGGCTCGTTATTGGAACGGTTATAAGAAGGCGGTTCCTCGCTACTCGATGGCTGTGCTTTTTAGCTCCTTCCTGATGGGAGAGGTCGCCTCGGCTACCTTGTTCCAATACATGTTCAACCACACAACGATTCCCGTCTTCAAGGAGGCTTTCCGAGCGATAGGCCGCGACGAGGGTCGACACATGGCGATCTGCCTTTCCCTGATGGAGCGCGACTACCCAAAGATCTCTGACGAGGATCGTTCGGTCGTGACCAAACAGATTCGGGCTGGCTATGTCTTCCTCTCCGGCATCCTTTTTGAGCCCCCATCCGATTTCTGGGACCTACCCGAAGATTTTATTTCGACACAGCGTGAGATAGAAGAGGTAGCCCGTGCAGCAGGGCTGGGTGTCGCCACCTACGATGAGAAGTTAGAGAATTGGCGCCAAGCGATGCTAAACGTCAAGGGAGTGCTGGAACGATATGACATTCCGTTCCCGGCTATCCCTGAGGTTGGAATCTCTGGAGAGGAAGTCACGGACGTAAATTGGGACGAGATAATTCCAGTCTTTTAGGCCGAGATCTAGACATACGCATTGGGGTAGTTGGTGGGGGAACCATGGGTTCGTCTATCGCCTCCCAGGTGCTGATGTCTGGATTGTGGGTCACCGTTATCGAGGCCAAGTCAGATGCAGCACGACGTGCGCAAGATCGTATCGTCGCCACCATCGACCGGGCCCGCCAGAACGGCTTCACCGATATCTCCAGCGAGGTCATAGAGGAGCGGCTCTCTGTCGTGACCGACTACGAGCAACTCGTCGGGTCATCTATCGTGATCGAGAGTGTGCCAGAGATCGTTGAGCTAAAGCGCGAGGTCATCACCCGAATCCGACGGGCGATAGGTCCTGATACGCCGGTCGGATCCAATACCTCCTCGATCGCTATCGGCAGCCTTCAAGAGGGGCTGCCTGGGGCTGAGAGTATCGGCGGACTTCACTTCTTTAACCCGGTACCAGCATCGGCGTTGATCGAGATAGTGGTAGGGCCGTTGACAGGTTTGCCCGTCGTTGATCTTTTTGGGGAGCTTGCCAGGTTGCTCGGCAAGGAGGCGATCGTCGTCAACGATGCTCCTGGATTCGCCACCTCAAGGCTGGGAGTTGCACTCGGGCTCGAGGCTATTCGGATGCTCGAAGACCAGGTGGCGAGTGCTGCTGATATCGATCAAGCGATGGTGCTCGGCTACAGGCACCCAATTGGTCCGTTGCGCCTTACCGACCTGGTTGGTCTCGACGTCAGGCTGGCGATTGCCCGATATCTCGAACAGATGCTTGGAGAGCGATTCACGCCGCCGAAACTTCTGATCTCGATGGTCGAGGCTGGTCGCCTTGGGAAGAAGTCTGGAGAGGGCTTCTTTGTCTGGTGATGCTAGTCACGAGGAGGCCGCGACCTCTGTTTCATCGTCTCAGGCCGCGCAGAGCCAGCCTCTGGTGATTGTTACCGAGAGCGAGGGGGCGCTTAATCTCGGCCTGAACCGGCCAGACAAACGCAATGCGCTCTCGCTCGCGCTGGTGGACCAGCTTCGTCATGCTATTGAGACCCGTCGGAATCGACCTGCAGTCTTGTTGTTGACCTCGACGACACCAGGAATGTTTATTGCTGGTGCAGACATCGGCGAGCTTAATGATCGTGGTGAAGAGGAGGCCTTCCAAGCGATCAACGTAGAGCTCTTCAATGCTATTGCGCGCTGGCGATGGCCAACCATAGCCGTCATCGATGGACCAGCGTTTGGAGGTGGGTTGGAGTGCGCGCTCGCGTGCGATCTGCGTGTCGCCTCCCCCACGGCTCGATTTGCTCAGCCGGAGCTTGGACTCGGTATCCTGGCGGGAGCAGGAGGGAATTGGCGTCTACCTGAGCTCGTAGGCCAGGGGATCGCGCGAAGGATGTTATACCTTGGTGAGGTTCTGGATGCCTCAACTGGGTACTCGGTCGGTCTCGTTGATCAGCTCTCTGAGGAACCTCTTGCTGCCGCGATTGCCTGGGCGAACGTCATTGGTTCGAAACCCTGGCGGGCGCTAGAGATAACGAAGTTAGCGTTGGCGACTGGGGGGCACGACTCTACCCGCGTAGTGGATATTTTGGGACAGGCGATTCTCTTTGAATCCGAGGAGAAGCGAGTCCGGATGCAGAGGTTTTTGAAGCCGAGTCATTAATAGATGATGAAAGGTGGGTATTATGCGCGAGTTTGCGTTGTCTGAGCGCTATCCGATCCTCTACAAGGGTTATGGCGAGATCTCTGTTGGAGACAGGCAGGCTACTCGGGGCCGAACTATCACCGAGGGCGATATCACAAGCTGGTGCGCGCTTACAGGAGACTGGTTCTACCTGCATACTGATGCAGAGGCCGCCAAGGCGTCGGTATTTCAGCAGGTTGTTGCCCCTGGTATCATGGTTTTTGCGATGGCAACTGGCCTTGCAGTTCCCGCAGACTCGACTGCCATCATCGCCAACTATGGCTCTGACTCGATTCGCTATCCACACCCAACGTTTGTCGGTGATACGATTCACCTCGAGGCGGAGGTAGTCGCGAAAGACGATAAGGGGGATGATCGTGGGGTGGTGTCGCTGCGTTGGCAGGTGATCAACCAGAACGGAGTCCTCGTCTGCACCAGTGTGCTGAAGGTGCTCGTCGCTCGAGAGGTCCCCGCTTATGGCGTTTGAGCGTAGCCTGCCGCTGGAGCTAGCCACCGATGAGCCGGTAGCCTTTGGGGTCGGCGTTGACCTCGCCGAGCTGTGGCTCAACCGGCCAGCTAGGTTGAATGCCAGCTCAGATGAGATGGTGCGGTCGATCGACTTAGCGTTAGATGCAATCGCTGAACGCTCCCCACGTGTTCTAGTCGTTGGCGGAGCGGGGCGAGCCTTCTGTGCCGGACGTGACCTCGCCGATGCTCACCCAGAGGATGAGGATGCCGAGGAGATACTCGCCAACGTCTATAACCCACTGATACTGCGGCTAGCAGGCCTGGACGTGATTACCATAGCCGCGGTGCATGGTGCTGTCCTCGGCACTGGGCTGGGGTTGGCGCTGGCATGTGATTTCGTCATCGCCTCGAGCTCCAGCCGGTGGGGATCACCGTTTGCGCGAATTGGCGCGGTCCTAGACTCCGGCGGTCACTACTTTTTCGGGCGGCTGGGGCACCAGCGGATTATGGAGCTGATCCTGCTCGGCGAGCTATTCGATGGGAGCGATGCATTCAGGTATGGGCTCGCCTCTCGGGTCGTGGACGATGAGCATTTTGAGGAGGAGGTCGAGCGATATGTCCAACGTGTTGCGCACGGACCAACCCAAGCCTTTCTAGCCTCTAAGCGGATCTTGAACCGGGAACGGATTCCCAAACTCGCCGAGGTGCTTGCGATGGAGGCCGAGGCCCAAGGTGGCTGTGCGAGGACTCTGGACTACGCGACAGGCATTCGTTCCTTCGTTGGACACCAAGAACCTCATTTCGAAGGATGCTAGCCGGTGGTCGATTCAGCGGCTGATGAGCGCCGTCAGGAGATCGCAAGTTTGGCGGTGAGTCGGTTTGCGCTGCGCGGCTTTGACGGTACGTCGATGAGTGATCTCGCCCGCCATGTCGGGCTCTCAAAGGCGGGTATCTATCACTACTTTCCTAGCAAGGAGGCGATCCTTTTCGAGGCACTCCTCGGGCATTCGGAGAGGCTCCTGGCTACGGTGCTCGATGCCGTTGATCGGGGCGGAGATCCATCTGAGAGACTCGGGAGAGTTGTAGAGGTGATACTGTACCTCTATCAAGACGCTGACGCCTATCATCAAGCTCAGGTCAACGACCTAGCTCGACTGCCCGAGTCCGAGCAGGAGGTTATCCGCAACAACGAACGACAGGTGGTCCGGGTGATGGAGGAGCTGCTTGGCCAGCTTGGGGCAGGGTTGGAGATATCGACGATCAAGGCTCTCACCATGTCGACGTTTGGCATTCTCAACTGGCATGCTCGCTGGTTCCGTGAAGGACCTGGCAGGATCGAGCTGGTGGAGTACGCGAAGCTGGTGACTGAGTTTGTTCTTGCTGGGATGACTGGAGTAGTAGCGATGAGGGCGATGGAGGTTGGACCATGACCGAACAGGAGCTCGCGGAGGCGTGTGCTCGGGCGATGTACGCACGTGATCTGGCGTCTCAGTCGCTAGGGATTGAGCTCGTTAGGGTTGGTCCAGGCAGCGCCAGCCTGACGATGGAGGTCACCGACACCATGGTGAATGGGCACAGGATATGTCATGGTGGCTACATTTTCTTGCTTGCTGATACCGCCTTCGCGTTCGCTTGCAACACCTACAACTTGGTGACTGTGGCTCAGAGTGCAGCGGTGGAGTTTATCGCCCCGGTCTACCGTTCAGATAGGCTCGTTGCGATTGCCAATGAGGTTACTCGGTATGGGAGGAATGGTCTCTACGACATTACGATCGAACGTGAGGGCGAGACCATTGCTATCTTCCATGGTCGATCGCGATCGTTGGGACAACCGGTTCTAGAGGAGGAGTGAAGATGTCAAAGGCCTATCTTGTTGGGGGAGTTAGAACTCCATTTGGGCGCTACGGAGGCGCACTCTCTCCGGTCCGCACCGACGACCTCGCAGCAGGGGTACTAGCTGAGCTAATGCGGCGCTATCCGTCGGTGGCTGGGCATGTCGATGAGGTGATTCTAGGATGTGCCAATCAGGCGGGCGAGGACAACCGGAACGTCGCGCGCATGGCGGGTTTGCTCGCTGGCTTGGGGGTCGAGACCCCGGGTGTGACCGTGAACCGACTCTGTGGATCCGGACTTGAGGCGATAATGACGGCCTCGCGCCTGATCAAGAGTGGGGATGGGGAGATCGTCATCGCCGGTGGAGTCGAGGGTATGTCGAGAGCGCCGTTTGTAATGCCAAAGGCTGCGAGTGCCTTCGACCGTTCTATCGAGGTCTTTGACACCACGCTTGGATGGCGTTTTATAAACGCTCGCATGCGTGATGAGTTCGGCGTCGACTCGATGGGGGAGACGGCCGAGAACGTCGCTGAGGAGTTTTCGGTATCCCGAGATGATCAGGACGCCTTTGCTATGCGTTCGCAGGAGAGAGCCTCCAAAGCACAGGAGAACGGTCGCCTCGGGCGAGAGATCGTCTCGGTCGAGGTGCATAGCAGACGCGAAACGACGGTTGTCGATTGTGATGAGCATCCTCGGTTGACCTCGTTGGACAAGCTCTCTGGGCTGAAACCTGCCTTTCGACACGGAGGAACGGTGACGGCCGGCAATGCGAGTGGGCTCAATGATGGCGCCGCCGCTGTGTTGGTCGCCAGTGAACCGGCCGTAGAGCGCTATTCGTTGACCCCGGTTGCGGAGGTGGTAGCGGGAGCGACCGCGGGTGTCCCTCCGCGGATCATGGGCATAGGACCCGTGCCGGCCTCGCGCCGGGTTATGGATCGCCTGAATCTGCGGATCACCGATTTCGGGGTCATAGAGCTCAACGAAGCCTTCGCCGCTCAGTCGCTCGCCTGCCTTCGCCAACTTGGTCTTCCAGATGATGCCGACTT
>DAHXNM010000172.1 GCA_027365375.1 Ferrimicrobium sp.
GCGGACCATCGAGTAGTACTCGGTAGCCTCAGCGTATCGAGACCGCCTGCGTAGGCCTGCGGTATCAAAAAAACGAACCGGCCCCATCTCGGTCTCGATCACGGTATCGATGGTATCAACCGTGGTCCCCGGCCGGTCATAGACCACCGCTCGCTCCTGTCCGACCACACGGTTGAACAGGGTCGACTTGCCGGCATTCGGGCGCCCGACTATAGCCACGGTTAGCTCAAGCGCCTCGACACGAACTGCGTCGGTGAGTGGAAGATCCTCCTGCTCATCTTCGTCTACCTGATCATCAAAGACGGGCATCTCGCCGGGCGTATCGCTCGCGAATCCCCCGGTTAGCTCACCCAACGCATCCAACAAATCACCAGTGTTGCGACCATGCATGGCCGAGATCGCCACTGGGTCACCAAATCCAAGCTGGAGAAACTCGTAGATCTGCGCGTCGTAGCGTTCGTGATCGACCTTATTGGCGACTAAAACCGTAGATCCTGGGCGACGGTGAAGCATCTTGGCGACGTCAAGATCCTCATCGGTGACACCAGTGCGGACATCGACCAGGAAAAGAACGACATCAGCCTCACGCACTGCGCGCTCGGCCATCTTTGACACCTTTAGATCGAGCGCATCGCCTTTGCCAAGCCAACCACCGGTATCCATGAATTCGAATACCCGGCCCCGCCAACGCGTCTCGCCGACCTTTAAATCGCGTGTAACTTTTGCTCGTTCTTCGACGACCGCTACCCGTCTACCTACCATCCGGTTAAACAGCGATGACTTCCCGACGTTCGGGCGCCCGACAATCGCAACTTTGGTCACCTCAGCCACGTGCTCCTCCGATCAATGGGAAGGCCGTCCCCTGGAGCGCCGCCGCCAACGAGGCTCCATCCGTCGGCACCACCTCGACCTCTCGTGGCAACTCTCGTGCATCAAGACCGTCTATAAAACGCCCCTCGCTAAGGCATACATCTGGCAGAAGCAGCCGGTCGTAATCGGTAGTAGCAATGGCGCGGGCAACATCTTGACCACTCATTAATCCGGTCACTGCGATGTTCCCTCCAAAAAATTCATTAGTCACCTCAATGACGTCAACAGGAGACTGACCTTTCGATTCGAAGACTCGCTCAAGAGCTAGCTTCCCGTAGGTTGAGGTGACGATCGCCATTGACACCGCTCCGGTCGAGCGTCGCTGACCAAAACCCTTCGGCCGAAACCGGACGGCTCGATAGCCTAGTGCAGGCGCCCCATCGATCGAGGAGAAGAAGCCAGAATGGCCAGCCGACTGTGTCCTCTCTCGGAGCGCGAACTCGCGCTCGAACGCACGCGTCACCCCAACCCCGTTCTCGAGTTGTTCGAAATCGGCGTAGCTAGAATAGGGAGGAAACTCCATCTCACCCAAGAGATAGAACTCGTCAGAACAGTAGACCATGGTCTTGCCGAGCATCGCCTGCGCAACATCGGCGAACTCCTCCACCGTCGCTATCGCCTCCCTCGCCTCCTCCTTAGTCATCGGGCGCATCCTCGGCTCTTTGGTGTACTTAGACACTCCCAACGGGACAACACCGACCGAGGCGAGCTTTGGGAAGCGGAGCAGAATATCGGTCAAGGTTGCACGCAGTCGTTCACCATCGTTTATCGCTGGTGCCAGCACAATCTGACCATGGACGGTGACTCCTGCCTCAAGAAGATGCTCAAGCCAGCGCAGAGAGGTAGCACCTCTGCGGTTACGCAGCATCTCAGCGCGCAACAACGGGTCGGTCGTGTGGATCGACACATAGAGTGGACTCAATCGTTCGGTGATGACACGTTCAAAATCAGCTTCGGTGAAGCGGGTCAACGTCGTGAAGTTGCCATAGAGGAACGAGAGACGATAATCGTCATCCTTCACGT
>DAHXNM010000177.1 GCA_027365375.1 Ferrimicrobium sp.
TACCTAGACGATCGTGGTGCGAGCTGGTGGTTATGAGTTCAACGATCCGCTCTCGTAGCGTGGTCATCGCCTCGTGACCTAGCGAGAAGAGGCTGTTTAGGCTCCGTGCATTTAGGATCTCGGGTTCTAGACCGAGATCGAAACCATTGTCGACAAGCTCAGCTAGATCGAGCACGTTGTCGCTGATACGAGTTACCACATGGCTCTGATTGTGGTCAGCACCTAAGGCGATGCCGAGAGGCAGATGATCGATCCCGAAGCCGTTGGTGGAAGCCAGGTCTATATCAAGTGGCGTCATGGCCTTATCCTAGCCACGCTTTTGCTTGAGAGTTTGAGTTCGATCATTCGGTGACGCTACGATAGAGTTGCCGAGAGGAGGTCGAAGATGCCTTTCTATTTGCGGATGGGTACTGTGCCGCGCAAGCGTCATCAGGTAACTCGCAGTGAGAATGGAGAGTTAATCGCCGAAGAGTTGATGGGCAAGGAGGGGTTTGCGGCGGAGTCGGCGCTCATCTACCATCTAGGTATGCCGACCGCAATAGTGGAGGCAGAGACGCTACTAAGTGGAGATGATGAGCTCGTCCCTAATACGCCGCTTCTTCCTCGTCATCTTGTAACTCCAAAACTTACGAGCCAGTTAGCTGATGGCCCTCTGCGTCGTCATCTTCTCTTGGGGAATTCTGACGTTCGCCTCTCCTACGCCATATACCAGGAGCCGACGCCCTTGTATCGCAATGCCGTCGGTGATGAATGCCTCTTTGTGCAGTCTGGCAAGGGCCGTATCGAGACCGTGTTTGGGCTTCTCGAGGTGCGAGAGAAGGACTATGTGATCATTCCAGCTTCATGTACCTATCGGATCGTGCCCGATCATGACCGAGGCTTGGAGCTATTGGTGATCGAGGCGCATGGTCACATTGAGTTCCCTGCTCGCTATCTTTCCAAGCGCGGTCAGTTGCTGGAATCAGCGCCGTTCTCCGAGCGTGATCTGCGTACTCCTAGTGAACTTTGCATAGTTGAGGCGACGGATGTGGAGGTGTTGGTCAAGACCAGAGCTGCTCTGACCCGATATGTCTATGCCCAGCATCCATTCGACGTCATTGGTTGGGATGGATGCCTGTATCCCTTTGTCTTCAATATGGAGGACTTCGAGCCGATCGTCAAGCGCTTCCATGCGCCGCCGCCGGTACACCAAACTTTCGAGGGTCCGGGGTTTGTCATCTGTAGCTTCGCTCCACGTCCGTTTGATTTTGACCCAGAGAGTGTGCCGGTTCCTTACAACCACGCCAACATCGACAGTGACGAGGTTCTTTTTTATGTCGATGGAGATTTCATGTCGCGGAAGGGATCTGGTATCGAGGCTGGTTCTATATCGCTGCACCCTGCTGGGTTTATCCATGGTCCACAACCAGGATCGGTGGAGGCGGCGCTTGGCAAACCCGGTACCAAGGAATGGGCTGTGATGGTGGATACGTTTGCTCCACTTGAGCTTGGACGAGTAGCCTCCGAGATTGAGGATCCAAACTACCCATGGTCATGGTCAAAGCGTCATGGAGGAACCTCTATAGAGGTCTAAGCCAAGCGATGTGGTCGAGCTGGGTATGCACGAGTCGGCGATCTGGTCCGGCGATTGAGACGGGAGTTGTTGAGAGAGTGGCAGGATGCGTTGTGAACATAATAAGGCATGAGCATGGCTCATGGAAACAGAGAGGGTAGTGCAATGTCAAAGAAACCTTTTGCCTCGTCGGCGGACCTGAGTCCAAAGCTCGAGCAGTTTGAGACCATCTCCCCAGGCGTATATGCGATGAGTGCAGAGGGCGACCCGAACGTAGGAGCGATTGAAGGCGATGACTTCGTCGTCTGTATCGAGGCCCGTGCGACGCCAGTAGCCGCTCGCCGTTGGCTCGACCGGCTTCGTCAGGTTACCGCCAAGCCGGTGCGCTTTCTTGTGTTGTCGCATTATCACGCCGTGCGAGTGCTGGGAGCATCAGCGTTTGATGCGACCGCCATTGTTGCTCATAACAACACCGCCGAGTTGATCAATGAACGCGGACAGCAGGATTGGGACAGCGAGTTTGGGCGGATGCCGCGGCTATTCGAAGAGCCAGACTCTATTCCTGGTCTAACCCACCCTACTTTGACCTTCGCAGACCGGTTAACCATTGATCTCGGCCATGATCGTGGAACGCTAGAACTCTACTACCTGGGACGAGGGCATACCAGAGGCGATATCGTTGCATGGCATCCGATGAGCAAGACTCTTTTTGCAGGAGATTTGGTGGAGGCTGAGGCTGCTCTCTATACCGGGGACGCCTATCACCAGGAGTGGGCAACTACTACCTTGGATAACGTGCGAGCTCTCGGGGCGGAGCATCTGATTGGCGGAAGAGGCAAAGTAGTCCATGGCCAGGCTGCGGTACAAGCTGCGATTGAGCAGTCGCGCACCTTTCTGACAACCCTCATCGGCGAGACCCGGCGTGTCATCGACCGTGGTGGAAGTCTAAAACAGGCTTTTGATGCTTGTTATAGTGCACTCAACCCCGTCTATGGTCAATGGCCGATCTTCGAACACACCGTCCCATTCGACGTGGCGCGCGTCTATGACGAGCTGCGTGGTGTAGAGCACCCTGTGATTTGGACGGCATCAAGGGATCGCGAGGTATGGGACCAACTCCAGAGCTAACTCCAGATGTTGTGGTGATCGGAGGAGGTCCAGTTGGACAGACGGCCGCTCTGTTGTGTGCCGGCTGGGGGCTCAGGGTTCGGGTGATCGAGGCCTCAGCACAACGCGATCGGGTAGGTTCTCGAGCGATCTGTCAGCAGCGCGAGGTACTTGATACCTGGGATGCCATCGGCGCGGGCGTGCTCGCGCGACGAGGTTTAACTTGGTCTACCGGCCGAACCTACTACCAAGGCAAGGAGATCTTTGCGGTAGAGCTCAAAGATCGTGGCTCATCTCTCTTGCCGCCTTTTGTCAATATCTCACAAGCCGAGGTCGAGGGGGTGCTACTTGGGCTTATCGAGGTCAATCCACTGATCGAGATGAGCTACGGAGCCAGGGTGTGCCGCATCCAGAGTGACGACCATGGCGTCAGGATGGAGCTAGACACTGAAGCTGGTCGCACCCAACTCGCGAGTCGGTTCGCTATCGCTTGCTGTGGGTTGCACTCCGATGAGTTGCGCACCCAACTCGGAGTTGATTTTCCAGGCCGCTCCTTTGATGATCTGTTTTTGATCTGCGATATCAAGGCAGACCTTCGCGATCAGCGGGGTGAGCGACGCTTCCATTTTGATCCTATCTGGAACCCGGGCCGGCAAGTCCTCATCCATGAACAGCCAGACAGTATATGGCGTATCGATTGGCAAGTTCCTGACGAGTTTGACCTCGGCCATGAGGAGGCTACCGGCGGACTGGATGCCCGAATTCATGAGATCGTTGGTGCCCAACCATATGAGCTGGCATGGCGGTCAGTGTACCGTTTCCAAGGTCGCGTAGCCTCGCGATTTCGGGTGGGATCGACCTTCCTGGCTGGAGATTTTGCCCATGTCTTCGCCCCGTTTGGAGCTCGAGGTCTAAATAGCGGAGTACATGACGTCGAGAATCTTGTCTGGAAGCTAGCTATGGTCGTGCGCGGGTTTGCCGACGATCGTCTTCTTGAGAGTTATGACATCGAAAGGAGGGCGGCAGCTTTGGAGAACCTTGAGGTGACCTCGGCTACTATGCGTTTTCTGGTTCCCCAAACAGACGCCGATCGACAGCGTCGGACACGACTTCTAGAGAGAGCTGCTGCTGGCTCAGCCGCGGCGATCGCGGAGGTTGATTCCGGTCGGCTCTATGAATCCTTTTGGTATGTTGATTCACCGTTGACGACTAGAGCGCCTGGTCGCGTGCTACACGGCCGCCCGGAACGGGGACAGCCGGTTGATCCGGTGCCCGGCACTGTACTGCCAGATCAGGAGGTGGAGGGATCTCTTGGGGAATCAGAGCCGCACGCACGCTTACGACAACAGATCCATCGCAGCTTTACGATCTTAAGTGATAATCCAGATGAGGTTAAGCTGCCGAAAGGCTTGCCGGTAGCTGTTGCAGAATTAGCCAAGGTGGATCCCCATGCTTCACTCCGACGTGCGCTCGATCTGGGTGAGAGGCCAGTTCATCTCGTGATTCGTCCGGACGGGCATATCGCTGCCATCATAGAGGACGATGATGACCAGGTACCTTTGGCTCTGCAACGTTCGCTTGGGCTCCTGAGTGAGCCGACATAACCGATCGCCTGGATATCTGGACAGCGGGCATTGTTTTGGTTGCCGGGTGAGATCGGCAAGGCTTCCACCGTTCTCCCGAGATAGCTGCGTCGCGGATGAAGACTAGACGGGGCGGATCGAACTGTTGGAGAAACGGGATCCAAACGGGGTGCCTGCGAGTCTCTATAAACCGTTCCGGAGGGTGTAGCACGTGAACCGAGGCCTGAGAATCTGAGGCGATGGCATGGCCAGCGATGATCAGAGTCCTGTCTGGTGACCGATTAGAGTCCGAGCAGATTAGTAGGAATGCAAGTTGGATGTGAGGTTCGTCAACATGTGGTCTCATTCGCGTTCGTCTCCGTTTAGGACGGAGGGTGCTGAAGCGATTGGATGGCCAAGAAAAAGAAGTACCTACGAGTGGGTAGGGATTTTGGAGCGGCAGCAGCAAGTCGTTCAATGCGAGATAAGACGCTGTGCGGATTGGCTGAGCTCTCGACTGGAGGACAGGCTGCGCGACAATACTTCGCAGTCGGTCGTTACCAGCCACCAAGGCGACGGTAGATGTCCATGGCTGACGAGTTTTTGGGCGGTGGTGATGGCTCGATGCGATAGCTGCGGACTCCATCGTCCAATATTTCGGCTTCGAGGCTTAGACCGCTGGTCGCAAGTTCACGTGCCAGGGTAGGGTAGTGAGTGACGACGACAACCGTCACTCCTCGCTTGTCGAGATCACGGAACACAGCGGTGGCGATCTCCGATGCCTCGATCTCGTTCGTTGAAGTCAATGGCTCGTTTAACAGGACTAGCCCACCCTCTTGGAGTTCTGTTATTGTGGCTGCTAGTCGCATGAGCTCATCATCGAGCCTGCCACGCTGAAGTTCACGATCCTCGTCATCAGGAAAGAAGGTGAGCAGGTTCGTCCGAATGCCTGCCGTGAATTCGTCTGCCGCGACAAAGAGCCCTGCCTGCAGCATCAAGATGCCGAGTGCCACGCTCTGGAGCCATGTGGTCTTCCCTCCGGAGTTTGCTCCGCTAATAACTATCGGAGAGCTGTCGTCCAACTCCAGGTTGTTGGTTATCGGCCGTATGCGAGTGCGTAAGCCGAGGGTTGGCTCGCAGAGCGAGCGAAAGCCTAGATGCCAGCCATCGACTGCTGGTTCTGGTATGCAGGTGGGTAGGCCTAGCTGCTCAAATTGACTTCGCAGGTTGATAGCGCCGACTAGCCAGGCGAGTTCATGATGTAGGGTGACGAAGAAGCCGATCACTGTGCGAAGTCCATGAGCGACCATGGTGCCTATTTGACTGAGGGCCAGGTTCCGAAGTTCACGGAGTGTCTCGCCGCCCGCTTGATCTCGCGGGGCGATCTCGATCCTATTGGCCTCGCCGAGCACGAGATGCAGCCGGTCTCTCCACCCACGCCCTTGAAAAGGACTCTCAACTACAAGCTCATCGCTTGTCAAGTTCCCTGCGCCAAGAGTAGCTCGAGTGACCAATCCATGTTCGAATCGGAGTAGTTGAAGCTCTTCCTGGAGCGATTGTAGGTACTCATCGTCAAAGTTGTCGCTGATCGTGGCGATCAGGAGCTTGAGACCTTCCGAACTAACGTCGTTATCGGACTCTCGAACACGTTTTGCAAGCGCCTTAAGATCGTCGATCAGCAAACTCAAGATTTCGCGGGAACGAAGCAGTTGCGAGATGGGAGCCTGTTGTCGGGTTGCATAGGAACTTCGGCGTTCTAGTACGGCGCTATGGCGCGCTATTGAGTCAAGATCGCGAATGAGTTGCGGATGGTCAAGGGCGTCGAGCACGACCTCTTGCCGCCAACGAATTACGGTCGAGTCCGTGGGAGCATGGATAAAGATATCTTTTGCTACCGCCGCTATGTCTGGATCTGCGTCTGCCATAGCGTCGATGATCATCTCGATACCAATATCAGCTAGAGATCGCGCGTCCGTGAAGACGGTCTTTGGGTCTGGATGCCCAGGAGGCCAAAGTAGATGAACCTCAATCATGAGATCAGCCCATGCTCAAGCGCGAGTTCGAGTGCCAGGGCACGCCCTTGCGGTGGTCTTCGTTCAAACTTATAGCTGCGTTGATGGGTCACTTTGTCGCTTGATGCAACCAGCGATACCACTCCGGGGGCAGGTTTGGCGAGTTCGTCGACGAAGGTGACGATGATAGATCGTAGTCGTCGATCTTGACACCGCTCTATGAAGAGACGGCCTAGAGCAGTTGCATCGTCAACACTCGTCGAACTGAATATCTCATTGGCTATAAGGAGCGCCTCTGGCTCAGCTGTCTTAAAGAAAGACTGTATTCTAAGGACCTCATCCTCGAGTCGCCCGGTTGCACGATCAGTGGCTTCGTGCTCGGAGAAGATGGTAGCGACCGAGGGTGCAAGCGTGAGTTGTGCGGCCGATGCTCCCACAGGGAGTCCGAGAGCTGCGACGATGTAGAGTTGACCAACGGAACGAGCATAGGTCGTTTTGCCTCCGTTGTTGGGGCCAGTGACAACGGTAATCGACTCGTCGTCATCGAGATGCCACTGGTTGGTGACCGGTGTCGTGGGTGCATGCTGAAGGTCATGAGCGAGAGTGAGATCATAGAGAGCCTCGGCGTGCTGAACACCAGCTCCATCGTTCAAGGTCGGCAAGGTCCACGCTAACCCTCTAGCCTCAAAGCCGAGAATCTCTTCGATCCAGGCGAGGTAGAAGATGAGCTCGCGCTCGAGCCGTGGGATCCAGGCTGCAACGAAAGAGTGATTCTCATGGGCAAACGCGTATAAGTCAGAGAACTCCTCCGGAAAGATGCGGGCAAGGATGGTCAGAATCCGGTCATCAATGTGAGTTCTAGAGCGATAAGAGGACGCAGTAACTGGCAATTGGGTATCGATGTCGCCGAAGCGCTCGAATAAAGTTTGGAGGTGATCGCCATAATCCTGGTCTGTCGATTCACTCCGATCGACGGTGATTGTGCTATCCTCCAAAACGAGCTGGTAGCGGACCTGGGCAAGCTCAGAGGCTACGCGTATAGATGATTGTGAGAGTTGTTGGAATCGTTCGTTGCTCTCGAGTTCCGAAAGCGCAGCCTGGAATGTCCTCAGCCCCTCGGAACTCCAGGACGCCGTCGCCATCTGTTTACTCACTGTCTTGATCGTTTTCGTGTAAGTTAACACTGCGTCGAGTAGCCATCGTTCTTCACCGCTAGGTTGGCGTGCTCCAGCAGCTGCTCGTAGGTACTGTTCAACCTTTTCGATGCCGCCGATGAAGCTAAGGATCGGTGCACGTGCTTTTGCGTCGAGAAGATTGAGGGCGATGGCTTGACGGTACCGAGTGGTGGTCGCGTCCACCGGCATCGCTGTCCATAGTGAGTAAAGGTCGAATGGTTCAAGGCCAGCCGAAGCCAGCGATGTGAACATACGGTCGAGAGCGAGGTCAGTCAAGACGTTGGTGGGAATGACGTAGTAGCTCTCAGAGATTGGCCAAAGCAAGCTTGCAGGCGATAAGAGTGGATCTGGATTTTTTTGCTGATGATCAGATAGTTGACCAGCATTCCAACTTGTGGTCGGATCACGCCTGATCAGTCCCCTAAGGTTAGCCTTTGACACGAGTCACCTCTTCCACTACACGGCATCGCTTTAGTAGGAGTCATCAGTCTGAGACACATCGGCGAACTCCATCGCCGTAACCCATCTTAGTCTTGTCGGAACCGTGAGAGTTACGCGAGACCAACTGTCCGCGATTTGGGACCTATGACGGCCATACATCTGTGGATGCGAACATAGACGTTAGGTCAGAGCTTCACTAGAGCTAGCCACTCTATTCGTGAGCCGACGGCTCTCCCATCAGGTGACATGGTCGGAGTGGGTCCATCGATTCCGCGAAGTTGATGAGTACCAGGTAACTCGTAATTACTGGCGTGAAGACAGCCCAAGCAGTATCAGTAGTTGGTTGCTCGTAAGTCATTGCGTCTGCGCAGTGGACTCGCGGAGTTATTTAGTCGCCAGATACTTGCCGTCGGCGTAATGCCGGCACAGCGGACAACATAACCAAGGCGGCAGCAATGGCGAGCAACGCTGCATAGCCATAGGCGAGGCCAACTGCAACCCCGTAGAGCAGGCCCATCACTAGATTGGCAATAAAGGTGCCCGCGCTTCGTGCTGCAGATAATGACCCGAAACCTCGTCCTGCTTGGCTCCCAGAACGGAGGACCGACATCACAGTGGGTTCGAGCGTCTCGACTGCGCCCAAGGAGTTGCCGGTTACGATTACACCGAGCAAGAGCAGAATGAGGTTGCGATGCAGGCTATAACCGAGGCCGATCAGGCCGCTTCCCAACCCCATTGCGAGGTACCCCAACCAACCTAAGCTGCTTACCCTCCTCCAAAGTTTGGTATCCAGATAGCGAGGGAGAAGATAGCCAGTTAGTGCTGATGTTATTTGTATCAGCAAAAACGCAACAATGCCCAACGCAATACCATTGCCTCGTTGGGCGAGTGTGAGGACTGGAAATCCAGCGCTGTAGAAGGTGAATCCGTAGAGAGTCGCCGCGATCAAGAGTGA
>DAHXNM010000191.1 GCA_027365375.1 Ferrimicrobium sp.
GGCTTACTCCAGTTATTCTTGGCAGCGCGTCTTCGGTTTGGTTGTTGGCCGGTGTTGGTGGTTTGACAGCGGTGGTCTCGCTTGCGATTGCTCGTTATCGTGGGGACTATAAGGGGAAGCTCGTATTGTCTACGAGTGCGCAGATGGGGTTTGTCCTTGTGGAGCTCGCGGTAGGGGCTTTCGCACTTGCACTCGTGCATCTCATTCTGCATGCTGGTTACAAAGCCTGGCTTTTCCTCACCAGCTCCTCTCAAGTGGTTGGTGCTCGTCCTTCGAGTACCCTCGGATTCGTATCGCCTTGGTCACGAGGTGGCCGGTTGTTGATTGTCTCCTCTTCGACAGCCTTGCTCGCAGCGGTTGCTACGTTGAGCATGACAGCAGCGCGGATGAGTCTGGTCGGAGTTGTGCTTGGCTGTTTCGCCTTTGCTAGCGGTTTGACGTATACGTTGAAGGCTCTTAGCTGCAAGCGCGACTGGCGTCGGTTCGCAACCACGTGTTCAGGAGTAGTGGCTGCTTTTGCTGCCCTTGGCATCGTGGTTCGGCTAGTAACAAACTACACCGCTGCTTCATTATCGCCAAGAGATGTCCTGTCGATATCACCGCTGTGGCTCCTGGTCGTTGGTGTAGCCGTTATCGTGCTCACGTTTGCCATGCGAGATGAGAGGGTGCGCGTTGTACTGGATGCGTTGGTAGAGCTCCCTGCACGCGCGAGCCAACACAGCCAAGAGTCGGCGCCATCTGTAAGCCCAATCAGCGTCGAACCCGACGATCTTGAGCTTGCTGGGTAGCTGCCTCATGGGAAGTTCCTTTGGAAAATTGCGTGCACAGATCGACGAGGCTGGGCTACTGATCGCCCCTCTCTGGCCACTTTCGATGTCGGTAGCTATGAACCCACTTTCAGGGCTGGTAGATATGACGTTCGACGAGGCAGTTCATGAGGCTGGTCGATGGCTGCCGCTTAAAACTTCTGTATCTCTCCAAACCGATCTAAAGGGAGGGTATGAGACTGGAGGGCAAGCTGGCCTCGCCGAGTGCCACCCTGACGGTTGTATCGACGAGATGGCGTATGATCGGGACATAGCCCGATGGTGTCTCAGGGCCACCACTGGTGGCATCACCGTTTTGCCCGGTGAGAGTTTGATCACGAGCTGGCGGCGTCTTCATCTGGCAGATCGCGTGACACGCAGGCTCCTAGGCAAGGACGACCGGAGCCTCATCGCTGATTTGCCTATCGATGAAGAGGCGCTGTTGATTGAACTTGTTGAGCGAAGCGGTGTAGCCGACATCGATAGGGTTGGATTTTTTCGAGCTCTGTTGGCACGTCTTCCTGGATGGGCTGGCCATGCACGTTGGCAGCGGTTGAACCAGGATACGGCTTCGCTGTATCCCAGCCTAACCCTTACTGACTTGGTCACCCTCCAGCTTCTTTACCGAGTCGGTGCTACTCAGCACCACCGGTGGATCGGTGACTCTGCTGCTACGATGCAGTCCCACAGGACGCGCGAGATTGGCGCCGGTGTTGGCCGCTCGTGCGACTCAGGTAGTCTCCTGTCTGAGAAGCTGGTCGGAGCGGAGTTGGCCTATCGCCAACATCTCTTGACCCAAGTTGTCCGCCCTGAACTGTCTTCATCATCTCCACCAACCACGGCACAGTTTCTCTTTTGCATGGATCCGCGCTCGGAAACTATCCGGCGAGCTCTCGAGGCCGTTCCTGGCTATGAGACCTATGGGGTGGCGGGGTTTTTTGGCGTTCCATTGCGATTAGTAGACAGTGACGGTACTGCCCTACGAGATTTGGGTCCACCGCTGGCGAAACCACTCTTTGAGCTCCAGATTGATCCGGCGGCGGTAGGCGTAGAAGAGGATCTCTGGTCGACGGGTGACGCAGTCAAGGCAGTAAAAGAGGCTGGTGCTGCGCCGTACCTGGGTGCAGAGATAGGTGGACTTTTTGCAGGAATCGATGCGTCGCGCCAGACCCTTGGATCCTTCATCGCATTACCAAAAATTGCAGGTTCTCCACTGCGCCATAACCACAATCCGGGCTTTGTCGAACTTGAGAGCCAGGTGCGTCGCTCGCTTGAAATTTTGGGGCCCACGGAGCTCGACAGCCTCGCCACCTCCCTTGGTGACATGTTGATCACCCTTGGCCTCAAGCTGCAGTTAGCTCCTTTGGTCGTGTTGGTAGGGCATCGCGCAACGTCGGTGAATAATGCCTACGCTGCGAGCCTGCAATGTGGTGCCTGTGGCGGGAGTCGAGGAACAGTGAATGCGTTGGTAGCGGCGACGATGCTTAACGCAGCTCAGATTCGATCTCGCCTGGGTGCACAGGGTATCGATATACCTGGATCAACTCACTTCGTGGCGGCCGAACACATCACTACCACTGAGACCATCCGGCTGGTGGGTGTTGCCGAAGATGACCGATCGACGGATCTCAGGATATCCGATGTGATCGACAATCTGGATCGGATTGGTACTGAACTTGGATCGCGCGTCCGTCGACGTCGTTCGCGAGATTGGTCCGAGGTGCGTCCCGAGATGGGTCTTATTCATAATGCTGCGCTAGTCATTGGGCCTAGGTCGCTGACACGCGATGCAGATCTTGCTGGGAGAGTGTTTTTGCACAGTTATCAGCCAGAAGACGACGATGACGATGGAAGCCTTCTTGCTGCTATTTTCGCTGGTCCGATGGTG
>DAHXNM010000198.1 GCA_027365375.1 Ferrimicrobium sp.
TTTGAATAGCTGCTCACAGTGCTACCTCTTTCACCTTCGATACACCTGCTATGCTACTCGTGTGTCGGCTAGGTGTAGCCAATGTGGTTTCAGCCTAGATACTTGGATGTGCTAAAGAGTGTCAAGTGTGGCCGCTCACCGATCTTTGCCGAACGCATCGGCCATGGTAGCTCTTGCTTCGGTTTCGCAATCGGTGAGTTATTCCGGCTTAGCGTGTCGCTCCCTGCGGGAGGGCATCCTCCAGGGCACTGTGAATCTCGCTGTAGATTCGGTTGTCGGGGTAGAAACAGGCAGCGTAGGGTTAACCTCTCCAGTGTCCATCTCTAGCATGGGTAGATCAATGCCGAAGCAACTTCCGCTGCCAAGGCCAGGGCTTGTGACCCAAGCGTTGCCTCCGTGTGCGTGGGTGATTGCGGCGACAAGCGAGAGCCCGAGCCCTGCTCCGCCACGAGCGCGAGAGCGAGACTCATCAGACCGATAGAAACGCTCGAACACTCGCTCGAGTTGTTGGCCATCGAGTCCTGGCCCAGAGTCACACACGCTAAGGCGCACTGTGGCGTCCCACTCTAAGAGTGCGATTGTCTCATCAGTGCTTCCGAAGAGATCTGATATCCCTCTCGCCGTATGCGCCCCGGCAGGTGGCTTGGCGTCCTTAGGGAGAATCTCGAGACGTACCGTTACCATTGCTGTCACTGGGGTATGTGTGCGCACGTTAGAGAGAAGATTGGTGATCACTTGGGTCAAACGGTGCTGATCGCCAAGGACCAGAGCTTCGGCGGGCGTAATGAGATCGATCTTGCGTTCCGGCTCCACCGCGGTCGCGTCCATGACGGCCGCGCGTGCAAGCGCTGAGAGATCAATTGGTGCCAGCGATAGTGGTCGATTCTCATCCATGCGTGCCAGCAGCAGTAGATCCTCGATGAGTGCTGCCATGCGGCTAGCCTCTGATTGAATCCTCTCCATCGCCAGAGGAGTGTCTGTCGTCGGATCGAGAGCGCCATCGAGATAGAGTTCGGCGTAGCCTTTGATGCTAGTGAGTGGCGTGCGCAGCTCATGGCTTACGTCTGCTATGAATTGACGGAGTCGTGTCTGTGAGCTTTGCGAGTCGTTTTAAGCCTCTTGGAGGCGCTCCAGCATGGTATTGAGGGTTCCGGCGAGGCTCGCAATCTCCTGAGGCCCTTCATCGTCAACACGTGCGATTGAGTCGCCAGCGGTAATATCTCGAGCTTGTGCTCGCATGCGTTCCAGCGGTTTGAGCCCGAGGCGAATCGAGAACGCCCCAGCGAGCCCTAGAGCCAATACCACTCCTAGTGAGACGAAGAACTCGGCCAACTCAAGGCGTTGCAACGTGCTCTCGACAGAGGCTAGAGGTATGGACAGGATCATCGTCGCGCCAAGTGATGGATCTCGGGCGGCCAGGACGCGATAGGTGTAGTTTGTTTTGGGCAGTCCGATCGTAATCGGATGGCCGACCGGTATGTCTATACGTTGGTCGCCTGCTTTGCCTGTGGCGACGTTCGGCGGTGGTTCCGAGACGGAGTTGGAGAATTGGCCGACAACCGATGTCCCATTCGAGAAGATCAGCTCTCCGTAGCTACCCTGGGGCAAGGAGACTAGTCCTGAGAAGCTGGAGTCACCGTAGACGCTGGAGTGAAGGAGCTCACGAGCGGCGAGCGGAATATCGCTAGTCAGCTGGGAATCCACCCGAGCAACCAGGAATGACCGCAGGGCAGTGACGGTTGTAAAGTCAATCGCCAGCGTACCCACAATCAGCGTCGCGAGCGCGATGATCAGCAGCCGAGCCCGAAGGGAAAGGCGAGATCCAGGTTTTGACACCACCCCTGTCTTACGCTTCAGGGCTCTTTGATTTCTGGCGCTCGGAGACTGTAACCAACGCCACGAATTGTTTTGATCATCGGAGGTCCAAACTGGTCAAGCTTCTTTCTTAGGTAGCTAATATAGGTCTCAACGATATTTGCATCGCCGCCAAAATCATACCCCCAGACGTGATCTAGGATCTGTGTTTTGGAGACGACTTTGTTTGCGTTCAGCATGAGGAAACGTAAAAGCTTGAATTCGGTAGCTGTAAGCTCGATGAGCTTGCCTGCTCGGAGTACTTCGTGGGTTTCGTCATCGAGTGTGAGATCGTGAAAGGTCTGGCGAGACGACTCCGTGGTGCCTCCCCCACTGCGGCGTAACACTGCTTCGATGCGAGCAGTCAGTTCTGCAAGAGAGAAAGGCTTGGTAAGGTAGTCATCTGACCCGAGCCTGAGTCCCTCTACGCGATCCTCTACCGAGTCACGAGCGGTCAGGAAGAGTATTGGTGTGCCGTCGCGCTCTTCGCGCAGTCGCTTTACTACTTGAAAGCCGTCGAGTCCTGGCATCATCACGTCGAGAACGATGACGTCAGGCCGAAAAGTCTTGGTGAGTTCTAGTGCTTCGCGACCTGATGCCGCTACCCCTACGTCATAGCCCTCGAAGTTGAGTGCCATCTGGAGTAGCTCAGTGATTGGGAGTTCGTCGTCGACCACCAGTATTCGTTTATCCTTAGAGGGTCGTCCTTGAGTGGTTGTCATCGCTTCTCCTTCTGTTGGCAGCTAGTCCCATTTTGCAGTGTTTTGGTGGAGACGTAGACGTCTAGGTTCGTGCATGCAACAGGTGCAGGCACGTCGAAACCGCCAGCGCAGACAACGCTAGCGGTTTCAGTTCTGGACTGACTCTGATGCCAACCGTTCATTTATGCTGCTGGAGCATTGCCAAGAGTAATCCTCATGGTGGAGGTTCCTGACTGTGAAAGAACCTTCAGGGTTACCGACGTTCCTGGTGATTTGGCGCTGACATCAGCTACGAGTTGAGATGCATCGGTGACTGTCTTGCTATCGAAGCCGATGATGACATCACCAGACGTCAGACCAGCGTTCGAGGCTGGAGAGCCTGGGTAGATGTAGTCGATCAGTGCTCCTTTTTGGCCGGTGGGATACCCAAGTTGGGTAGCATACTGCGAGCTCAAGGTCTGGATACCGACGCCAAGGAAGGCCTTGGCGGTAGTTGTTGCAGTGGAGGAGGACTTGGAGGAGGACTTAGTGTAATAGGAGGGATCCTTCAAGATGTTCTTCACTACTGGGAGCACGGAGTCGATCGATTCGGCAAATCCGAGGTTTTGGGCGGGAGTTTGCGAGGTAGACGAGATGATCGCCGTATCCATTCCCACTACCTGTCCAGCAGCATCTACGAGTGGTCCACCCGAGTTGCCAGGGTTGATAGGTGCATCTGTCTGAATCATCTGAGTAAGATGCTCACTCAGATTTTGATCCTGGGCGGTAATGGAACGATTCAATGCCGACACAATCCCCTGGGTGACGGTTGGATCGCCCTGCAGGGCGAGCGCATTGCCAATAGCTACGACTGGATCACCCACCTGAAGTTGCTTAGAGGAACCGAACTTCACGGTCGGGAGATTGGAGAGCCCCTGGATCTGAAGGACTGCTACATCGTGGGTGGGGTCGGTTCCCACAATTTTCACTGGATATGATTTCGATTGGTTGTAGAGCGTTGCCTGAACAGAGGTTGCTCCCGCAACGACATGGTTGTTGGTGAGGACTAGGCCACTTGATCCGATAATCATGCCTGTACCGGCGTCTTGAAATTGACTAGTACCGAGAAAGCCATTGCTGGTGGACCCTTGGGCGGTGATGTCGACCACAGCTGGTTCGACCTTCGCCAGGATCTGAGGCACGTTGAGGCTGCCGTTGCCGTTGAGACCCGATCCCTGTATCGACGTTGGGGATGCAGAGGATTGCGTGATTACTACAGGCTTAGAATTTGAGGTATTACTCAAATGGACGACGGTAATGCTGGTGCCAACTGCTACAACCGCCGCCACCACCGCCGCAGTCAGCACGGTCAGCCCGGAGAATCGGCGTTGGCTCAATGCACCTCGTCGTTTGTGCGAACCCTTCGTTGAGGCGCTATCTGTAGAGGAGGAAGGTGGGGGAGAGGTCCAGCTTGACGAGTAGTCGTACCCCTGATACCCTGCACCCTCGCTGATTGCAGCGGTCTGACCACCGGCGTCTGCGAGTGAGTCATCGCCATCGGATTGATCGGCGGCTCCTTCACTTGACCAGCTCTCCCCGGACGCGAGTGCATCCCCTGATGACCAACCATCCCCTGATGACCAGCCATCCCCTACCAAGGTCGGCTCGGATCCCTGGTCGGAATCTGATGATGAACCTTGGTCACCTTGAGGAGTGGTGTGGAGCTCTTCTGTCGGATCCTCTCCGTTGGAGGGGTTCGATCCGTTCGCATCCTCGGGAAACTCGTTGTCACTCATCATGCGTGCCTTTCTCTACCAATCTTCGTTAGCGCCCCGAAGCTTCGGAGCATACGCTGTAAGGAACCTTCCAAGTACCAGTCTTATGATTCATGCTTTGAGAAAGCTTAGGAACAGGTAGGAGCTTGACTAAAGGTGAGCGATATTGCTACCTACATGGTAGTGGAATCAGGTGGGAATTCGCCTAATGGCGGCTCGGGGTTGAATCGGTGGGTGGTGATTGAGTTGTGATCAGTTGCCATGGTAGTGAGGTTGCCGTTTTTCGATCAGTGCACTGATCGCCTCTCTCATATCCTGCGTCTGCATTAGAGCAACGTTGCTGCTGGCTGCGACTTGCAGATGTTGTAACAACCGCTGAGTTCGTTGTTGGATCAGCAGACTCTTAGTGGCCTGGACGGCGAGAGGGGGGTTTGCCTGGATCTGGCTTGCAAGCGTTGCAACGGCTTGTGCCAGCTCCTCTGGTGTATTGCAGAGCGTCTGTACCAGCCCGATTCTCTGTGCCTCGTTGGCATCAAAGTCACGACCGGTCAGAGCAATCTCTGTCAGAACAGGGAGGGGGATCGCGTCGGCGAGCAGGGCGAGAGACCCGAGGTCGGCAACGATGCCGATGCGTACTTCGCGAAGCGAGAAGATCGCTGTTTGCGAGGCAATGCGTATGTCGCATGCAGCGACGAGATCGAGGCCACCTCCGATACAGTAGCCGCTGATTGCCGCCAACGTAGGTTTTTTAGTGGTGGCTAACGCCAAGAATCCCCGTTGAAGGGGTTCGATATCCTTAGCTTCCTGTACATTTTGAGATCCGGGCGCCATGTCGTGGAGGTCTAGCCCTGCGCTGAAGTGTGGTCCGCTGGCACGGATGACGATGACCCGCACCATCGAATCGGAGTCAAGTATCTCAATCGCAGTGGGCAGCTCCTCAAAGAACTTCGCATTCATGGCGTTGAGTTTGGAGGGACGATTCAAAACTAGCTCACCGATGCCGTCATGGATCTCTAGTAACAGTGTCTCCATCGCTCTCCTTCGCTCACCGATGCCGTCGCCGTGGATAATCACCAGATTATCACTATGATGGTAGGGTAAACTACCACCTTCTCGATACGAAGGTGGCGTACAAGGTATCGAAGGAGATCGTGTGAAGTCCCTAGGGAAGGATTTGTCCTGGGAGTTGCCGGTTCGCAGTGCCGCAAGGGCAGCCGACGTGGAGCGACTAGAGCAGCCGAATGAGGCTTTGGAGTGTTGGAGATATTCTCCAGTCGATGAGATCGATTGGGAGCGCTACCAGGGGGCTGCCTCCAGTTGTCAGGATTATGTTTGGGAACAGGGCATGGAGATTCTCAAGACCTTCGGTGACGTCGATGCTGTTGTGCGCATCGATGGCGGCCATCTCGTAGGTGGTGGCCAAGAGCTACGAGGATTGTCGGCCATAGAGGTCGAGGCGGCAGGTGAATTCCTGCGTGAGGAGGATGAGAGTCTGCTCACGTTGGGAACGCTGCTAGCGCCTGGCCGTGTTGAGATTCGTGCTGATGCCTCGGTGCGTCGACTGGGTATCATCACCGCTGGGAACGGTGATGACGCAGCGCTGTGGAGCTGGCTCCGTGTCTTAGTGGACGCCGATGCTGAGTTGGAGGTCGTGCATGTGGATCTCTTGACCGGATCGGTCCTCCATCTCCCGGTAATTGAGATCGTTGGAGGGGAGCGATCTTCGATCGTCTATCGCCATCAGCTAGAGCACGATAGGATGGCGCTTAGCCTCGGATATGTTCGATTCAGATTGGCATCCGACGCGCGCCTTGAGATTGATGCAGCTAGTGCTCATCAGGGCTATACGCGCGTGCGCACCGACGGTGTTCTCCAAGGAACAAAGGCGGAGGTCACTATTCGGGTTGGCTATGTGGTAGGTGCTGGAGAGCGGGTTGATTATCGCACCTTTATCACCCACGATGCGCCGACGACTACCAGCAATCTTTTGTACAAGGGGGTAGTGAACGGAGATGGAGCATCGATCTACACCGGGATGATTACTATTACGCCACTGGGGCGGGGTTCGGAGGCGTTTCAAACGAACCGGAATGTCCTGCTCTCCGAGGAGGCGCTTGCCTGGTCGGTGCCGAATCTGGACATCCAGATTAGCGATGTCAAGTGCTCGCATGCCTCGACGGTTGGACCGGTCGATGAAGAGCAGTTGTTCTATCTCGCTTCAAAGGGATTCCCAGCCGAGGAGGCACGTCGAACCTTGGCGCGGGCATTCTTCGCGGATATGGGTGAGGATTTTGGTGTAGAACAACTGCGGTTGAGAGCCGCGATTGATGAGAAGTGGGAGTCAGGAGAGTAATGGAACGTATCGGAGTGACTCAGGATTTCGAGGAGAGCAAACCTGTAAAGGTAGATCTTGCTGGCTTCCCAGTAGTCGTTGTTCGTATCGATGGAGATCTGTTTGCCATCGGAGATACCTGCTCACACGCCAAATATAGTCTGTCTGAGGGTGAGGTCTATCCGGAAGCATTGGAGATTGAGTGTTGGAAACATGGAAGCACCTTCTCGCTCCGCGACGGACATCCGACCTGCTTCCCCGCCACTAAGGCGGTGCCAGTTTTTGTGGTTGCAGAGCGAGATGGCGAGGTGTTCCTGGAGGCACAGCCCGGTAAGTCAACCGAAGATACGAGAGGCCGAGGAGAATCATGGCGTTCCTAGCAATAGACGATCTTCACGTCTCCATCGGCACCAAACAGGTGCTTCACGGCATTAACCTGGCGATCGACGACGGTGAGGTTGTCGCGGTGATGGGGCCGAATGGATCCGGGAAAAGCACCTTAGTGTCTACGATCATGGGCCGCCCCAACTACCAAGTGGAGAGTGGTTCTATCGTAGTAGATGGAAAGGCGATCGGAGATTGGTCGACCGATGAGCGCGCTCGCCTCGGTGTAGCGCTGATAGCACAGAGCCAGCCAGAGATACCGGGCGTGCGTGTCGATGAGCTTGTCTCTTCGATGTACCGGTTCAGGGGTCTAGATGCACAAGGTGTCACTGAGAGAATCTTGACCGAGGCTGTGGACCTATCCCTAGATCAGGCTCTTCTCAATAGATGGGTGAACGTCGATCTCTCTGGAGGAGAGAAGAAGAAGCTCGAGACTTTGCTGGTGAGCGCGGTTCCACAGTCACTCGTCATTGGCGACGAGATCGATTCCGGCCTCGACATTGATGCGTTACGTGACGTCGCTCGTAGATTACAGAGACTGAACGAGGAGCAAGGTACCGCTCTGTTGCTTATCACGCACTACCCTCGGCTGCTGAGAGAGATTCGAGCAGATCGTGTGGTCGTTCTCGTACGAGGCAAAATTGTCGCTGAAGGCGGGATGGATCTAGCGATCGAACTCGAGGGCTCGGGCTACCAACAGTTTGGCGTCGAGGCTGCCGACCACAATATCGCGGGTTAAGCGCTGTCAGCACTAGGAGGAGGCAGAGTCAGCCTCCCGAAGAGTGTTTGATCTGGTGCCTCAGTCGGATTATTGGCTGCTCAACGAGGAGAGGATACGGTCTCGTAGGGTCATGAGTTCTTCGGGTGCATTGACGAGAACTGCACCTTCGATGCGGTCATCGCGTCGATAAAGGAACATTCTTCCGCCCACTACCGACTCTTCCTCTTCGGCAAGGTCTGGGCTTGGTACGCCAAGTATCTGAACCAGGAGCTCGCCTTGATCACTCCATCCGAAAGGGAGATCTCCATAGGCAACGCGCTCGTTCTTAACGAGAGCTTCGGCTGTGTGAAGTGCTTGGTTGGCGGCTACCTCGAAGTGTTCAAAGCGCAATGGGCGCGCATAGAGTGGGTGATGCCAACTCGCTACGTCTCCTGCTGCTGCGATCTGCGAATAGCCGTCGACGAGCCCAAATTCGTTCACAGCTATGCCTCTATCAGCTCGGAGGGGAAGGGCTCCGCCAAGCCATTCGGTGGATGGATGGACACCAACGCCCACGACGACCAGATCGGTGAGCCATTCGCGGCTCCCATCGCGGACAAGTCGTTGTCTATCCACGGATTCAATCGTTGTGCTGGAATCGAGCGCCAACTGTATGCCTAGTTGCTGTAGATTCTCTTCGATGAGCCTGCTGACACCTGTTCCAACGGCTCGCGACAACAAGTGGGCGCTCTGTTCGACGATGGTTACCTCCACCCCTAAACGTCGAGCGCTAACTGCGACCTCCGCTCCGATGAAACCACCACCAACGATCGTGAGATGGTGAATCCGGCTTAGTGCCTCCTTCAGCCGATTCGCGTCTCCCACCGTCCTCAGGTAGAGCACGCTCTCGTCGGGGGAGAAACCTTCGAGTTGATGGGGTCGGGCTCCAGTTGCCACGATGAGCAGATCAAATTGGTATGCGGCTTCGTGAGTGAGCACTCTGGATTGAGCGAGGTCAAGGCCAGTAGCTGGAGTGGAAGTGAGGAGGCGATAACCTTCGCCAGCACCGCGAAGCCGAACTCGTTGGGCCGATACGGTGCCAAGCAGGTATCCCTTCGACAGGGGTGGACGCTGATATGGGAGTTCGTCCTCGGCGGCGAGTACCGTGATGTCGAGATCTGGGTCAAGGCGTCGAGCATGGATCGCTGACCGATGGCCTGCGAGTGCTCCTCCCACCACTACCAGCCGACGCACGTTGTTAGTCGCTCACGCTTATTGCCTGTGTCGGGCACTGTTCTTGTGCCGCGTGCACTGCAGCATGAAGGTCCTCTGGCGGATTCTCGTTGATGACGTAGAGGAAACCATCGTCTCTGACCTCGAAGACCGATGGCGCGAGACCCTCGCATACCGCATTGGATTGGCACTTGTCATAGTCGACTTCAATGCGCATTGTTCAACCTACCTCTCTGGCTAGTAGTTGCTAGTAGTTGCTAGTAGTTGGTGTCAAGCCTACCAGAGGAAAACCGGGCACGTCATCGAGTGTCGTGCAATTACACTATCGCGATAGGGTTAATTCCCACTAGACTGGGCACGTGACTGTCCAACCATTGTTTGAAGCGCGGGAACTATGGGTTTCGGCCGCTGGCACTACCATCCTGAAGGGGTTCTCGCTTACGGTCGCCCCTGGGGAGCTGCATGTGATCATGGGTCCCAACGGATCTGGCAAGTCGAGTTTTGCGAATGCGATCATGGGAAGTGCAGATTATCAGATCGACAAGGGACAGGTAATTTTTAAAGGAATCGATATAAGCGCGCTCCCAGTCGATGAACGTGCTAAGGAGGGCATTTTCCTTGCCTTCCAATACCCTGAGGAGATCCCTGGCGTCTCGGTGATCCAATTCCTTCGACAGGCGCTTCAGGCGCGACGTGGTAATGATGTCTCGGCGATTGAGGTTCGGTTCGACCTCCTCGAGTGGCTTGAGCGTCTTGGTCTGGATCCGTCTTTTGCATCGCGTTACCTAAATGAAGGTTTTTCAGGAGGCGAGAAGAAGCGAAATGAGATCATTCAGATGGCGATGATGCAGCCAGAGCTCGCCATCCTCGACGAGACCGACTCCGGCCTTGATATCGATGCTCTACGAACTGTGGCTCGAGGGATCGAGACTGTGAGAGAGGCGAACCCAGAGATGGGAGTTGTTCTGATCACGCACTATCAGCGGATACTGGCATGGCTCGCACCAACAGCGGTTCATGTAGCCGTCGATGGGCGCATCGTTGGTTCAGGTGGCATGGAGTTGGTGGAGGATCTAGAGCGAGAGGGATATCAGAAGTGGCGAGTGTTGAAGTAACGGATCAGATCGACAAGCTCCGGAGTGACTTCCCAATCTTCGCAGATATTCGTGCGTCGCGACCGTTCTACTATCTCGATTCTGCAGCCTCTTCGCAGCACCCTGCCGTGGTGATCGATGCCATGGATCGTTACTATCGACATTCGCACGCTAACGTGCATCGAGGGGTCTATGGATTGGCGGAAGAGGCGACTGGGATCTACGAGAATGCTCGTAAGCACCTAGGTCGATTTATCGGTGCTAACGACCCCTCCCATGAGATTGTCTTCACTAAGAATGCGACTGAGGCGCTTAATTTAGTCGCTCAGGGGTTAGGTCGTGTGCTTTTGACATCTGAGAGCCATGTGTTGCTCACGGAGATGGAGCATCATGCCAATCTGGTTCCATGGATGATCCTCCAAGAGCAACTCGGCTTCACGATTGAGTACCTTCCCTTTGACGCCGAGGGTCTGCTGGTGCTTGATGACTTGGATGCCATGCTGGAACGCGCGAGTATTCTTGGCGTGACTCTGATGTCCAATGTGCTCGGAACCTTAAATCCGGTTGCGATGCTGAGCGAGAGAGCTCATCAGCACGACGTCTTGGTGGTAGCTGACGGAGCCCAGTTTGTTCCTCATTTCGCCACCGATGTCAGCGAGTTAGGCGTGGATTGTCTAGCCATCACAGCACATAAGATGTTGGCTCCAACCGGTATCGGTGCCCTCTGGGCTAGGGCAGAGATCCTCGATCGCATGCAGCCTTTCCTCGGTGGCGGTGAGATGATCAGTGATGTGCGACTAGATGGCTTTACTGCGAATGAGATCCCGCACAAGTTTGAGGCGGGTACTCCACCGATCGCTGAGGCGGCTGGATGGGATGCTGCGCTTGGCTATCTAGAAAAGGTCGGCATGGCTACGATCAGCGCTCATGATCGCAGCCTTACCAATTATGCGATGATTCAGTTGCAAGAGAGACTCGACGACCGTATTACTATTTTTGGCCCACCCGATGTTACAAAGCGAGGAGGAGTTATCTCCTTTGAACTCGCCGATGTGCATCCCCATGATGTCGCGCAGGTGCTAGATCAACATGGAGTGTGCGTGCGGGCTGGGCATCATTGCGCAAAGCCACTTATGCGTCAATTGGGTGTGGGTGCGACGGCCCGGGCTTCCTTCTATCTCTATAACGACGAGCAAGATGTTGACGCATTGGTTGACGCCCTGCTTGATGCCTACCGATTGTTTCATGATTAGGAGTGAGTATGAACGATCTTGACGATCTCTATCGGGAGATTATCCTCGATCACTACAAGAATCCCCGAAACCAGGGAGTTCTTGAAGGACCTACAGTACACGCCCAGGAGGGTTTTAACCCACTTTGTGGTGATGAAGTTACTATCTATGCCCAGGTTGAAGATGATGTCGTAGTCGATATCAAAATCACTGGCCAAGGCTGTTCGATATCGCGATCGTCTGCCTCTCTGATGTCCCAAGCTGTCAAGGGTAAGTCGATAGATGAGGTCAAGGCTACCGTGAGCCGTTTTAAGCGCATGATCGCGGTGGAGGAGTCAGAGGGTGAGCCTGAGGAGGTTGATCTCCGGGTGATCGGAGAACTGGCCGCTCTTCAGGGCGTGGTGAAGTTCCCTGTGCGGATCAAGTGTGCGACGTTACCCTGGAATACGCTGATGATAGCGCTTGAGGATGCCCAGGCACGCTGATTTGTTCCCTTGCAAAAGGTCATAGAGTCGTGTTACTAGCCGAAAGGGCGTTTCGAAGTTCTTTTCGGTGAAAAGATGTGCCTGTTAGAGTGGGTGTTTACGTGCAACGGCAACTACGAAGTCCCTAGCTGTTCCTTCGAAGTAGCGTTGGGGCGGTCTTGCCATGTTGTATACCAGGCGATATCCATTAGTGGGGCTGGCAGGGGTGCCGAGGGTGTGGTTGAAGTAAAAGAAGTTAGTCCAGGC
>DAHXNM010000249.1 GCA_027365375.1 Ferrimicrobium sp.
GCGGAAAGCCCTATGCTCTGCTCACAACCGTTCAAGCCTTTGCCGGCACACCAAGAGACATGAAAGCTGTACACCCAAAAACATCGATATAACGATGGCACAATCGAGCGGCTGCTACAGCAGCAGTGGGCAATCTCGGGCTAGCGGCGAACCAATGGAGGTCAAGGTAGAGGTAGACCGGGCTCAAGGTGGCGTCCACGAGGCTCCACCGGAGGGCGTGGACGGGTGTTTTGGCTTGCTTCGGGTGTTCTGGTTCACCCGCGACCGGAGTGTAGCTACGATGATAGGAGTGCTCCGCAACGTTCTCATCATCGACAACTACGACTCGTTCGTCTACAACCTCTCGCAGTATGTGGGCAAGCTTGGCGCTGTACCCACCGTCATCCGAGAGGACACTATCGCTGATAACCCAGAGTTGATTGGAACTCCTGAGGCGATCATCATCTCACCCGGACCAGGTCGACCGTCGTCATCGCGGGGCGGACTCGCCGTGCTCGCAAATCACCGAGATCTTCCGATCCTCGGCGTCTGTCTCGGCCACCAACTGATCGGCGAGTACTTCGGAGCAAGCGTCGTTCGAGCTCAAAGAGTCATGCATGGACGCACCTCAGTGATCACCCACGATGGCGCAGGCGTCTTTCGTGGCCTAGCTCCACAACTCACTGTGACGAGGTATCACTCGCTCGTCGTGGATCCAGCTACAACGCCGGACGATCTCACGATTACAAGCACCACCTCAGACGGGATCATCATGGGCCTCCGCCATCGAAGCTATCCGATCGAGGGGGTACAGTTTCATCCAGAATCCATCCTCTCGGATGATGGCCTTCAGATGATCAGCAACTTTCTGCAACAATAACACCCGCGGGATGAGGCCAGCACGCTGCATCCGCCACCGACTAGCAATGGCCTGGCACGCGATAAAAACGGATCGCCAACCCATCGACTCTCTTCAGCCAAGCGGCTATATCCCTGAATTCATACGGTGCTCACTTTAGGAAACACCAGGCTCAACCGGAAGCCGAAGGCGGGCCAGAGCCGCCGCCGCCAGAACCGCTCCCACCAGAACCACCGCCACCACCAGGACTGGTCGGACTGGTCGGCGACGATCCGCTCGAAACTGTCAGGGTGATTGATGTACCAGTGGGTTCCTGAGTACCAGAGGCCGGTGTCGTCGAGATCACGTCTCCACTCGGCACCGTTGAACTCGTCTGGTATTGATTCTGCGATGCAACGGTAAAACCAGCATTTTGCAAGGTTGTCGTCGCCTGTGCAACCGTATCCCCTGCAACGTTGGGTACCGCCGTCGAACTCCCCGAGGAGACAGTGAGATTCACCGAGCTATTCGGCGCCACCTGGGAACCAGAGGCGGGCGAGGTCGAGATCACGTCTCCACTGCTCACGGAGGTGCTTGTCTGGTAACTGACGCTACCCACCTGCAACCCATCAGATCCGAGCTTGTTGGATGCGGTAGCCAGACTGTCACCTGCAACGTTTGGAACTGTCAACTGAGACGGGCCACTTGAGACCGTCAAAATAATGGTTGAACCCTTAGCCACTGACTGGCCACCGGCAGGCGACTCACCGACAACCGTTCCCTGCGAAGCTGATGCATGTTTATAGTTCGTTGAGACATTGAAGCCCTTTGCCAAGAGCGTCGACTCCGCGGTCGCAGACGATTCTCCCTTCACATTTGGAACCGCAACCGATGCCGGGCCGCTTGATACCAGCAACGTCACCGTAGACCCCTTCTTGGCGTGAGACCCTCCCTTTGGGCTCTCACCAATAACAGTTCCAGAGGACTGTGACGAGTTCTTAAATTGAATATTCGACTGCAGCCCAGCCCGAGTGAGCGCTGAAGTCGCGCCCTGCTCACCCGCTCCGGTCACGTTCGGCACCAGAACACTCGCAACCGTCGTCGGCTTGGGCTTCGCATGCGAGGCGAGGAGCTTCTTGCCAAAGATGATCCCAACGGCTGCCAGCGCGAGAATTATAATCACCAACAGTATCCACGGCCAGACACGACGGCGGCGCTTGGTTTGGCTCGAGTTGGCACCAACGATGGGGATCGACGAGGTGGATTCGATCGGCGAGATAAACTGGGTTCTCGGACCAGCTGTCGTTACTCCAGCGGCAAGCAGTGTCGTTTCAGCCACGGCTGCCATCTCGACAGTTCCGGCTCGAATAGGACGGTCATCGAGAAAGCGAAGCAGATCAGAACGAAGCTCACCGGCGTCGCTGTAGCGATTGGCTCGATCCTTTTGTAGACATTTCAGCACAATGGTCTCGAGTGCGGGTGGAATCGATGGGTTGACAGAACGAGGGGCTGTCGGACGCTCGGTAACGTGTTTGTATGCCACCGCGATCGGGGTCTCCGCGAGAAAAGGCGCAGTGCCCGTCAGCATCTCATACATGACGATTCCCAATGAATAGACGTCACTTCGTCCGTCGAGGTCCTCGCCCCGTGCCTGCTCCGGGGAGATGTAGGTTGCCGTCCCGAGTACCGCTCCAGTTTGGGTAAGATCCTCGTCATTGGTCACCGCACGAGCGATCCCAAAATCGGCCACCTTGACCATGCCATCCTCTGTCAACAGAACATTTGATGGCTTGATGTCACGATGCACAACTCCGTGGCGATGAGCGAAGGCTAGGGCTAGGGCGACATCGGCGCCAATGACGGACGCTCGGCCAGGCGCCACCGTCCCAGACTCGCGGATGACGTCGGCGAGCGTCGATCCAGTCACCAGTTCCATGGCGATGAAGTAGGTAGAGTTCGCCGGGCCCCAATCGTAGACCGAGACGATGTTGGGGTGTGAAAGGGCAGCTGCCGACTGCGCCTCTCTCCTGAATCGCTCGACAAAGGTGGGGTTCGTGGAGAGCTCGGGAAACAGAACCTTCAGGGCGACGAGTCGATCTAGGAGCAGATCACGTGCCTCGTACACATCGGCCATTCCCCCGCGAGCGATCAAGCGCTCTGGGCGATAGCGTGTTCCAAAGGTTTGTCCCTGCTGGTCTTCAGTCATCTAGCCCAACTTTCACGATTTGACTCCTAGCGCTGCTGCAAGCATCGCCTTTACGATCGGCCCTGCATACTGTGCTCCCGTTGGGTTAGCCGATAGGCCCGCCTGCTTGGGCACGACGACGGCAACCGCGATCTTTGGATTCTGAGCTGGCGCAAACGCAACCATCCAGTTGTCTGACTGTCCAACGATGTTGGAGTGACTAGTCAAGGTCGTCTGCGCAGTCCCGGTCTTTGCTGCAATCTCGATACCTGGCAGCGCAATACCGGCCGCCGTGCCACTCTTTACCACACCGACCATCAGCTGAGTCACCTTGGCCGCAGTAGACGGCGATGTAGCGACCTTCCACACCTTGGGTTGAAACGCGGTAACGGTGGCATCCTGGCTTGAGATGACACGCCCAAGTAGGTGCGGAACCATGATAGAACCGTTATTTGCAATCCCAGCTCCAACCAAAGCCATCTGTAACGCAGTCGCCTGGTCATTTCCCTGACCAATTGCTGAAAACGCGAGCTGAGGAAGATTCTGTGAGAAGAAAGAGGTGGAGGGGAAGGTCGAAGCAGCCGCTCCGGGAAGATCTATCGGCGGGGAC
>DAHXNM010000021.1 GCA_027365375.1 Ferrimicrobium sp.
GGAGGCGGCCGGTGCTGTCCACTGCGAGAACGAGGCCCTGAGGTGGTTGGCGGATCTAGCCGGCATGCCGGCCTCTGCTGGTGGCACCTTCGTCTCAGGTGGGTCGTTGGCTAACCTTTCGGGCTTACACGCCGCCCGTCAGCGAGTGAAGGAGCGACGTGACTTCCAACGCCCTGATCGTTGGCGAGTTCTATCTTCGCATGAGGCTCACTCCTCTATCGCCTCGGCCGCGAGTCTGATGGATCTCGAGGTCATCTACGTTCCAACCGGCCCGGATTCTAAGTTGACCGGAGCGAACCTGGAAAAAGTTTGGTCAGAGCTCTCTGAGGAGGTGCGTGAATCTATCGTGGCGGTGGTCGCGACGGCGGGGACGACGAATGCGGGCCTGGTAGATGATCTTCGATCGGTGAGTATGTTCACTCGTGAGAACGATCTCTGGTTGCATGTAGACGGCGCCTATGGTGGGGCAGCGCTCGCCTCCAAGGAGCGCTGGCGATTCGAAGGCATCGAGTTTGCAGATTCTTTGGTTATCGACCCACACAAATGGTTGTTTGCGCCCTTTGACGCCGCTGCGATCCTCTACCGTGAGCCCAAGTATGCCAAGCACGCGCTTACACAGGAGGCGGCCTACTTAGACGACATCAACAAGGCTGAAGAGTGGAACCCATCAAGTTATGGTTACCATCTGAGCCGACGAGTCCGCGGGCTTCCTTTTTGGTTTTCGCTAGCTGTCAACGGTACTAGGCGTTACCAAGAGGGGATCCAGGCTTCGATCGATCTCTCGCGGACCACTGTAGCCGAGATTCAGCGCCGAGATTATCTTGAGCTGGTGATGGAGCCAGAGTTGTCGGTCGTCTTGTTCCGACGAACTGGATGGGATCCTGATCACTATGATCGTTGGTCGATGCAGGCTCTCCACGACGGAGTAGGTTTTGTACTGCCGACGGAGCACCATGGTGAAAAGGTGCTGCGCTTCTGTTTCGTGAACCCACTGACGACACTCGACGATGTTCGGGCAATCCTGGATTCGCTCGCTTGGGAGCCACGACGGAGATGACCGTCGCAAGCGAGGACTCGCTCGCTGTCGATTCCTAGATCGATTGGATACGCTGGCTGTGCCACGCTAGCTAACTCTGGTTGTGATTCAGGGCGAATCCCGGTCGCGCCCGGGTGTCCGCGCGCGGCACTGGTTTTCAATCGTGTATTTGCCAGACTGCGCTCTGAGGATGCGTAGCTCTCTGGAAGCGGTTGGTCATCGATGGCGCGGGTTAGAACTCAGGATCGTACTTCCAATAGCTGAAGGTTGTTCAGCATCGCGTCATGAGTGCCTAGATAGCAGGTTGGAGGTGAGCGCCAAGGCTGGCTGGGTACTACCACAGTCGGACGTTGCTGATGCATTGGGCAGGTAAATAGTTCAAGTCGGCGATCTAGCGCCTTGGCCGTTGCTAGTACTCGCCGTCGATGACGTTGAGCAACGGCAGACCCTTGGCGTAGCGATCGATGTTGCGAGTAAGGAGTTGGGCCGCCCGACGATGGAAGGCATCGGTATCGCCACCTACATGAGGAGTGATCAGGCAGTTCTCCATCTGCCAGAGCGGTGAGGTCGATGGAAGCGGTTCGGGATCGGTGACGTCTAGCGCGGCAGCTATCCGCCCGGTAGACAAGGCGTGGATGAGCGCCTGTGTATCCACAACTGCTCCACGAGCAACGTTGACCAACAGGGCCCCGTCGTGCATCCGTCCTAAGAAGTGTTTGTCTACCATTCCCTTTGTCTGCTGGGTCAGCGGAACGATCAGGATGATGACGTCAGCAGTAGGGATGAGCTCATCGAGTTCGTCGAAGCCATACACCACCGGGGTAACTCGGCCAACTCTTGCAACTCTGGTGATCTTGGCCTCAAATCCATTGAGCCGTTGTTCAATGGCGGCACCGATCGATCCATAACCAATTAGCAAGACGTTTCGGTCGGCCAACGATGAGAAACTCTGGTTGTCCCACCGAGCCTCGCGTTGGAGATCGCGGAAGCGACTGAGCCCGCGTAGCGAGGCGAGAGTCAGTGTCATGGCCATCTCGGCTGTTGCGGCGTCGTGGACGCCCTTGGCGTTGCAGAGCGTTACTCCGCTAGGAATAGCGTCTCGGACGCTGTCGACGCCAGCACTCAGGATCTGTACTACCTCAAGCGCTGGCATCTTGGCGAGATCGGCCACTCCCGCTCGGCCAGACATGTAGTCAGGCACGAAGAAGGTCGTCTTTGACATCCGCTCGTCCCATGGCCGACCTGATGGTTGAACGAGTATCGGCAGCTTCGGGAAGTGTTCAACGAGTTCGGCGAAACGCTCCGGCACGGTGACTTGCATACTCACGATGCTAGTAAGTCATGGCTGGCGGCTTGTAATTGGAGAGATATGTCGCTAGGTGCCGATCCTCTCAGAGGACTCAATTGGAGACCAAGGCGTGGTCATCAACCTTTCTTGTTGGAACTGTATCGGTCAGAGTTCGCGAATTTTCGTGCAACTGATCACGGAGGTGAACCTACTCGCTCTACAATGGTGGGTTACGGAGAGGTGCCAGAGAGGCCGAATGGGACTCACTGCTAATGAGTTGACCTGGTAATGCGGGTCCGAGGGTTCAAATCCCTCCCTCTCCGCCATCACCTCCCATGGACTGAAGTCCCTACTAACCGATGCCCAATGCCACTGTGCTCTCCCTACTTGGCTACCTAGAACGATAGTTAGCTCCAAAGTAGGAGCGAGGGACTTTAAGGAGTCGTCATCATGGCAAAGGTTGGCATCATAGGTCATAGAGAGACAGAGTCCACGAATACGAAGTTCGTAGACGCCACTACTATCGAGGAGCCAAGAGTCGCTCGTTACGTTTTTGCCAGCAAGGCCGCCTCGTGGGTCTGGCTGATAGTGCGACTATGGCTTGGTTATGAGTGGATCAGCGCGGGTGCATCCAAGCTATGGGGAGCTGAGTCAGCCTCCTTCTGGAGAACCGGCCTCGGTGTCAAGGGCTTTGCTCTTGGTGCAATCGCCGATTCCAAGGGACCCCATGCTCAGGTCTCCTACGGCTGGTGGGTAGCTATCCTGGGTCACGGAGTAATTCCTCACTACCTGCTTGTAGCGCGCATAGACTCCGTTGCTGAGTTTGTAATTGGGATCTTGCTAGTCCTTGGAGCCTTCACCGCCATTGCTGCATTCTTTGGAATGGCGCTTAACTTCAGCTACGTGTTCTCGGGTGCGATATCTACGAACCCAGTCTTTATCATCCTTGGCATTTTGTTGGTACTGGCGTGGAGGAACGCTGGATGGTTAGGACTAGACCGTTACCTACTTAGGAGACTTGGGATCCCATGGCAGCATCGCTCTACCGCTCCGTCTGGATCACACGCACAGGATTCGATCAACCGCTAACCCACTCACAGCATCCGCACCACCCACGCTCCTAGAACGAGCGTGGGTGGTGCGGATGCTGGCTACATACCGATTCCTGCGAAGGATAGAGCCGCATCGACCTCCTATCCACTATGAACAACGACTCCGATTCGTGCGCGCCGCGGCGGAAACTAGGCTAACGCCGAACTTATGAAGAGAAAACTCGCCAACGAAATGCAAAGAATCACGCCATGAACAAAAGGGCTATGCTCACGCTTCTTGTCCTATCACTCATCTGGGGCTGCTCCTTCATCTTCATAAAGGTAGGGATCGAAAGCTTCTCACCGCTTGAACTAGCGCTCCTGCGCACTCTCCTCGGGACCACAGTCATTTTTGCGGTTGTCCGAGCCAAAAAGCTCCCATCTCCTCACGGCTTCGGAGTTTGGTGGAAGCTAGCAGTCGCTGCAGCCATATCGAACACGATACCTTACATTCTCTTCGGCTATGGGGAGACGCATATAAGCGCGATCCTGGCCGGCCTCCTGAACGCGATGACCCCACTCATCACCTTTCCTGTAGCGATCGCTGCAGGTATCGAACGCTCCTCTTCGAGACGCATACTCGGTCTTGTCCTAGGTTTTATCGGCGTCCTGATCGTCGTGGGGATCGGAGGCAATATCGCATCTGGATCGCTGCTCGGTAGTGGGGCTTGCCTCTTGGCCGCCGCATTCTATGGGGTCGGCTTCGTCTTTGTCCGCAAGACGATCACCATGACCAACGAAACCCGCCTCGGACTCGCCGGTGGCCAACTCCTTATGGCTACCTTGGAAGCCGTCGTCATCTTGCCACTTTTTTGGCATGGGGCTCAGACCATCAACCCACGATCTATCATCGCAGTACTCCTATTAGGAGTGATGGGAACTGGTTTTGCCTACGTTTTGAGCTACTCACTTATCCATCGAGTCGGCGCGCTGGGCGCATCTCTCGCACCCCTGGTAATGCCTATATTTTCGACTATCGCAGGAGTTCTGGTACTCCAAGAACGGCTGATCTGGTACCAACCAATTGGAGCAGCACTCATCCTTGTTGGGGCCTGGTTCGTACAGCGCACCCCGAAGTCTCTCGCCCTGGGATAACTTAAGTATCGCCAGAGATACAGACTCGCAAGCGTACTTCACCGTCTGTCCTAGGTTGCGACATTAAAAGGTCAACATGGCTCAATCGCTCAGGGCTGCTATCATCGGCCTCATCGATCGTCGCGGTCAGAGAGGATCACGAAGCCATCAGGAACTAACACGTCATTCCTCTCAAGCTCCATAATCGATCCCTTGCCCAAGGCGTACAAAGTCTCTGAAACACCCGCCCGTAGAATCTCGAGCACATTGGTGACTCCAACGCTGCCACTTGCGGCGAGTCCCCAAAGATAGGGACGGCCTATCATCACTGCCCGAGCTCCGAGTGCCAACGCCTTGACGACGTCAGAACCTCTTCGGATACCCCCATCCAAGAGAATCTCGACGTCATCGCCGACCGCATCCGCTATGGCGGGTAGACAACGTATAGTGGCCGGTGTCGAATCGAGATTATTGCCACCGTGATTGGATACCGAGATGGCGGTAGCACCTAGGGTTTTTGCCTTGCGTGCATCGTCTACGCGCGTGATCCCCTTGAGCATGAACGCACCTCCCCATTGCGCCCGAAGCCAGGCAAGGTCTTCCCAAGTGGGAGGTGGAGTAAGCATCCACTCTTCGAACGCGCTGAAAAATCCTGGAACCTCTCCACGGAGATCAGCCATGTTAGGCACCCCAAGGTCGGGGGGACCTCCGGCCGCTAGATATCGCCGCACATACTCCGGTCGTCTAACGAGCTCGGGCAAGTACCTAAAGATTGCACCCGCGTCTAGGTGTTGGGGAATCCACGGACTACCCCAATCACGTCGAAAGTCAAAACACCAGTCGAGGGTTACGATTAGTCCGGAGGCGCCAGCCGCTCGTGCGCGGTCAAGTCGATGCGAAAGCATCTCCCGGGTGCCCGTCCAGTACGTCTGATAGAAAAACTTATTAGTCACGTCTGCGATAGCCTCAACCGGAGAGGAGGCAAAGGCGGAGACCCCCATCAGCGTATCCGCCTCCTTCGCGGCACGAGCTACCGCCAACTCTCCGTCAGGGTGCACTGCTTGGACGCCTGTAGGAGATAGAAGCACCGGAAGACTTACAGGGACCCCCATAACCGTCGTCGCCAGTTCGCGATCGGAGGGTAGATCGGCCACCGTCGGCAAGAGTTGTAGCTGCGAGA
>DAHXNM010000296.1 GCA_027365375.1 Ferrimicrobium sp.
GCGGCAGAGTTTCAAGGGGCGAGCGACAAGTCGCTTAGTGCATACATATCCCACATGGCAGGTCAAACTTTTCAACATTGCAAATGCATTAAAGACGTGTCACCGCTCCGCCATAATGCCTGGTAGTCTCAAACTTTAGAAGATTCTTCATAATGACAACACCTTTTCGCCACATTGTGTTAGGCTGTAGAGATGCGCCAGACGATATGCCTGGTGGTGACCTAGAAGGGGGTAAGCAAATGAAGGCACATAACATCATTCGGGGAGGGGCTGCAGTAGCTGCTAGCGCCGCGATGGTTAGCCTAGGGACCGGGATGGGGTTGTCGACCCTCACTATGAGCAAGGATGGGTCAGCGCAGCTCCAGGGAGTCCAGCAAGGCAGTGTTCTCAGTGCGTCCCATCGAAATGGATCGAGGATTTCGCTCGCCAACTCTGGATCGAGGTCAAGTTTTTTGACCGTTGCACAGGGAAAGGCGCTTGGAATCCACCCGGGTATGCCGGGTCCAAATGGAACAATTCCGGTTGTTGCACCTGCTGTGATCGGTCCAGATACCACCGCTGCGGGACTTGCTGAAATGACAGCCCAAGAACCACGAGTCACTGCGCTGACAATACATCCCGAGAGTGCCTACGGGTGCAATAACAGTGTATGTATCTCGATTAGCGGACAAGGACTGTTTGTCTCGGACTGGTATACAAGTGCCTATTTTGTTGGACATGTCGAGACATTCGCCGTATACTGGGACAATGGTAAGCCTTGCGCAACTTCGAACGCGTTTTGGTCGACACCAAGCACTTGGGAATCCTCTGAGTGGACGCCTGACGAGTACTTTTCGAATAACGCGCAACTATGTAATTCTTGGTGGGATCACTCGGGATACCCTTGCGAGACAGTCTACAAGTAGGAAGGTACCGCTCTGTGTTCGGGCGTAGACGTCGCTACCAGCGTGAGCAGTATTTGCGATGGCACGGTATTGCACGAGAGACGGGACCTGGGATGCCAGGGCCAAACGGAACCATTCCCCACGTTTTCCATGGACTCCCAAAGGATCGACCCTTACAATTGCGGATACTCATGACGTTCCACAAGGCGATTGCACGAAGAAGGCTCTTGCGTAGACTGCTATGGGGATCAGAGCCTCCGGAGCAATCTCTTGGACGGTGATAATGGCGATGCTATTTCCATACAGTAGGGCTTGGGCTCGATTATGGTCCCTTGTGTTATTCATCAGGTGAAACACGGACTGCGTTCAGGGTGGCCGCGAGAGATGTATTAGCTCCGAACGTCGGATCTGTGGCATCACCGGCGAGGAACCGCATGTCTTTACAGAAAGACCGAAAGTTTGCGCGCCAAGACAGTGTAAGAACTTGACCTAAAACCCGACAACAAGTCACTGGTTACGACAATGGATTGAGAATCGTCAGGATCGACCTGATATTGTCACAAGCCTGGCGTCATATTCCCTGGTCAGTAGCCGATCTCCCAAGTGTAATAAAAGAGGAAAGTCGCTAAGTCAAGAGAGGATTTTGCAATTTGCAACCTTGCATTTGGGCAGGTCACACCAGTTTCGCGAACGGCCCTTAATGAGCAACGCCAGGAGTTCCCGCGCTGGGTAGCTTGCTCGCACCCTTTTGATTTCACGAAGTCGACGATCCAGTGCGAGGACTGCCGATCCCTCTGGCTCGCTTCCCTTGTATGCCAACTGATGGAAAAAGTGGTCGGCCACCTCCGCATCGTTCGCGTTGGCGATGATCCAGTGTGCCACTCCGATTACCCTTGGAGGACAGTCGACATAGTGCCCGATGCGCTTAACCACAGTGACAGAATGGCGCAGTTCGGGGTTGTCCCCGACAAAGGCGACCACTGCGGCGGCGCTGACGCTCGACTCTCGTACATTCCCATAAATCCGACCGTCCGAGTAGAGCATTGCAAGCTTTGCAGCCGCTGCGAGCGTGTCCGCGTTTTTCTCGTTGCTCCAGCGCAACACGTCTCCCACGCTCCTGAGAACCCCTGTATCGATATTCACCATCGCATCAGATGGCGTGTTTCGCTGGACGGCGAAGGTGATTGTGCACTCACTACGCACAACAGCCTGGAGCCGATGCTGGCCGTTGAGTAGCGTCCCATCGGTTCCGAAGCAAATCATGTCCGCTCCGCGCGTCCACCGCCCTTGGCGCATATCGTCCGCATATTGGATGACCTTGGCCTCGTGGATACGCCGGTTATTCTCATTGTTTTCCAACCATCGTTGGGCGAGACTGGGAGTGACGCGCACGTAGCTAATACTAGATTCGAGCGGTAATGTCGTTATGTTCGTAATGGGTTCGGTATTGGTCATCGGGATCCTTCTTCCAGGCTGAAGCTCAGCCGGTCTATGACACCCTGAAGGGCATCTCTTGCACGAACGAGATCACTGTGGTACCTCACTGCGATGATCTCCGAGTTGGAGGTGAATCGTTTGTCATCCACCAGGCGGGTAATTCGCGCTGTGGCCTTAGTCAGGTCATCGACAGCGCTCGAGAACTGGTCGGTGAGAGGCTTTGCACGCGGTGCGGGTTTGGCTTCGTCTTGGACCTTGTGCACTACGTTGGCGCGACTGAGGTTCCCCTCGGCCTTCGCATCTTCGATAGCCTGGTCAAAATCAGCGCTCGACGCATCGGCCATCGCGTAGGAGTCCTTCTGTTCCTGATGCGCACCAAAGTACTCCAAAGGTGCTGGTAGATGGGAGGTCGCACGCGCCCTCCCATAATTACCGACCCTACCTACCGTCTGGCTGGGTGGGCGTACTGTCCCCTCCTCTTGCCCGGCTCGTACCAGCTCCCCAACACGGCGTTCGCATCTGCGCACGACCTCCGTCGCTGAGAGCTGGGCGTCGAACGCCATCTCCTTTTCGCGGATCACACTCTCGTACCCAACTGCTATCGCTTTGGTGTGGCGCGCGTCGTCGATACCCTATGCTTCAGCCAGCCAGGACTTCGTCCGGTACAGGACCGTGGTCATGTATCCCACGGGGTCGGTCTCGATCGAGGTTGTGTCGGCCTCGATGGGTAAAAGATCGGTCATGCCAAATAATCCTCTCTGTTGATCCAGAGCAACCAGGGCTCCTGTCTGCTATATATAGGCACGATTCTCATTTATGCACCAAACGCGACTTCGCCAACTCCAAAGCCGTTTGGTGCGCGAGAGTCAGATACTGCGAAGGATCACAACCAAGGTCTACCGTGATGGCATCGGGCGGTACGGCCAAGTCGGGATCGAATGTCATCCCAGAAGCGATCTTGGTAGCGTCCATTGCGCGTGCGCGCTGACAGATGCGCTCGTGTCGGATCTCGGGTGGGCAGGTTGCGATTACCCATCGAAAGCGCGATGTGAGTCCAGCACATGCTTCGTCGAACGCTTTGGGGTAATGTCGGCGAAAGCCAGTCCAGGGCGATACCGCGATCACGGGATGCTCGGGAGTGGCCGCAGTTGAGGCCAGCGCGAGAAAGAGGCTCAGGAGCCGTCCGTGCACGACTTCGCGCCACTGAAGTTCGTCCACTACTCGAGTACCAATTCCTAGCGCGGCCCCAACAGCGATGCGAGGAGCCTCAAAGAGATCGTCGGTGTCGAGCACATTGGCGCATAGAGCCTTCGCTAGATAAGGAGCAAAGGTGGACTTGCCCGAACCGGGCAGACCGGCTAACAGAACCACAAGCGGTTGGTTCGACATAGTTCCGCCTCTCAGGGTAGTAATGGCTGGCGGATGGGGTTGAGGGGTGCTGGGGCTTGCAGATAGATGCCCTGCTCTGGGTAATGAGCCATGTTAGGGAGCGGGGTGGAGTGAGAAGTTGCCCATCCAAACGCACTTGCGCCGATCACGATTAATGCGACCACCAGGGTTCTGTTCGCCTTGCTTCTAGCTATCACCATGTCAGCGCTCCTGTATTTGCGTCTCTACCAATACTTAATAGGCACGATCTCGCTGGTGTCGGATGGAATCGGTGCATATATATCTTGCAGGACTCAAAAGAGTCTCTGATTAGGAGGGTTCGACATGTTGAAAGCAGTAGAGACCAGTGGTAGCAGTCGAGGACTGGGGTTGAATAAGGAGCTGTTGCGGCGGACGGTCAACGAAGATCTGAACAACAAGGGGAATTCACCCCTGACAGACAATGAGTTCGACCTGCTCATCGAGGTTTGTGAACGTACGGGTCTGGATCCATTTGCGCGCCAGGTGTATGCGATCAAGCGCTACGACGGCAGGGCTAAGCGCGATATCCTCAGCATCCAAACATCGATCGATGGGTTTCGACTCATAGCCGAGCGGACGCACACTTATGCCGGCCAGGACGGACCGTTCTGGTGTGGCCCTGACGGCGTATGGCACGATGTCTGGCTTGAGGATACCCCACCAGCGGCAGCAAGAGTCGTTGTGAAGAAGCTCCTCGGCGGAGTCATCACGACAAGCTCAGCCGTAGCACGCTACGCATCTTATGCACAGAAGACCCGCTCGGGAGAGATCGTGCGGATGTGGGCGGCGATGGGTGATAATCAACTCGCCAAGTGCGCAGAGGCATTAGCTTTACGCAAAGCCTTTCCCCAGGAGCTCTCTGGTCTCTACACGATTGATGAGATGGCCCAGGCTCAGGAGCCGAGCAATGGACCGGCAGACAACGGTGGGTCCAGGGGAAATACCGTAAGCGCTTCGGCCAACACGACTACAACCACAGCCAAGGAACGCGCGCTGTCGGTGGTTGATGGGGAGGGCCAGAACACCTCCTCTACGACCGAGGAGGAGCCTGGCAATGCGGCCAACGCCCCGGCAGTAGATGGCCAGATACACGCGATCAAGGCATACTTTGATGCGCTCTCGATCGATCGCGACATGCGTCCGGACTATGTAACCCAAATCGTCGGGCATGAAATCGGAACACTGAGGGATCTGACTCGCTCTGAGGCGTCGCAGTTGATCAAACACCTAGCAGCAACGACACAGAGCACCGAATCGGAATAGCTACCTAAAGATCGAGCCGGTGGTGGAATTACACCCACTACCGGCTCTGTCGATAGTAGGTAGAATACGAACACCCGTTCGCACACGGAGGTGAGACTTGCACTGTATTGAATGTGGAGTGGAGATAGACAACGAACACGAGGGCACCTGCCACTACGAACGCGGGTGCTGCTCACCTGAGTGTCTGCTTGCTTGGGAGCGCTATCGCATTGGTGAGGTTTGTCGTCAATACCCGTTTATGGACGAAATTGTGGAGCGGCACGATCTCGCACGAGCGTTGGAATTTCTAACCACGCTGCTGAACTGTCGTGTGACGATCGATAGAGGACCGGGCTGGACCGTGGGCGCGGATACGGTGTGGTTGAGTCCAGACTGGGAATGGTTCGGGTCCGACACCGCCCACATCTTCGATTCGATTGCCGGTTTCTCGATCACCGACA
>DAHXNM010000309.1 GCA_027365375.1 Ferrimicrobium sp.
TATTACCAGCTTTTAGCTACCAGTTCCTCGTTGCCAGAGGTGATTGCTTCTCTCTTGGTAGAGATGACAACCACATGGGATAGATAAATCTAGTGTGCCTTAGGCGGAGGGGGTGACGGTTTTGGGGGGGAAATTTGGAAAATCTGCTTTTTTACCGCTGAAGTGGTGTTTTAGGTTGGTCGCCGAGAACACAGCTGCGATCGCCATCAGGACAACCGAGAGGTAGAAGGCATTATGAATGCCGGAGGTGAACTCCGCGCCGATGTGGGCACTCAACTTAGAGGTGCCGACAAAAATAGCAAATGCCTGATTCTTCGAGATCGTCCCTGAAGCAACCACGATCGCAGCCGCAAAGGAGAAGACCATTCCGATATTGGCGAATGTACGCAGCATTCCTGAGGCTATCCCGAAGCTGCCACTTGGTGCCGCCTTCATGACGGCGGCATTGTTAGCCGGGTAGAACCCGCCGGAGCCAACCGCCCCTATCACGTAAGCTCCAGACAGTATCCAGATCGCCGATCCAGTCCCAAGCTGGGCATAGATGACGAGAGCGACCATCTGGAGCACTAGGCCCACGGTAGCGGGCCAGACAGCCCCATAGCGATCGGCTAACCGTCCGCCGATGGGCCCGACTACCCCACCAACCACATAGCCGGGGAGCAGCAAAAGCGATGCGTGTAACGGTGAGTACCCTCGAACCCCCTGCAGGTACATGAGCAAGAGGTAAAGTACCGAAAAACTTGCCAACCCCTGAAACAGAGAGGCGAGCAAGGTCGGGGACATCGTCGGAACCCGAAAGAGCGCCAGATTCAACATCGGCTCTTTTTGACGCTGCTCGACGAGGGCAAAGACGCCGAGGAGTATCACGCCAGCGATCACAAACTCGATGATGGAGGCGTTTAAAGATTCACTAGTCAGCTTGGTGAGCCCCCAGAGGATACCGAACAGTCCGAGACCGAGAGTAATGGTGCCGAGGTAGTCAAGCCGTCGCTTCTCGCGTTCGCCTTGATCTCGAAGCACCTTGATGGCGATCGCGAGTGCCACCAAGCCGATAGGGACGTTAATCCAGAAGATCCACCTCCAGGAGAAGTAGGTGACGATCAGCCCACCGAGCAGGACACCAAGCACCGCGCCTATGTTCCAGCCAATCGCATTGTAGCCATAAGCCTTACCTCGCTGCTCAGGTGGAAAAGTATCTGCAATAACAGCGCCGGAGTTAGCGGCTACCAGCGCTCCTCCTACTCCCTGAAGCAGTCGAAAGCCGATAATAGAGGCTTCATTCCAGGCCAACGCGCACAACAGCGAGCCGACGATGAATACAAAGAATCCGAGTTCGTACATCCGAACGCGACCAAACATATCACCCAGCCTTCCGAGCTGGGTAGCGAGCAATGTGATCACCAACAGATAACCGATGATCACCCAAATAATCGAGCTGAGCCCGATATGCAGGCTGCGCTGTATCTCAGGCAGGGCCAAGACGACAATCGTGGTATCTACCGCGGTGATCAGCACTCCTATGACGATCACCAACAACGCAAGTCCGCTGTGGGGCGCTCTCGATCGCGCAGCCTCAACCATTAACTTCCTCATTTCACCGACGGGAACGACTACAGAATAGATTAAGCAACCCTTAGGCACACACATGTCTTCCCTAGCAGCTATAAACCGCAACCAGACACCGGCTGTCGTCTCTCCACGGCAAAACTCAACCATCTGATGGGCCCCTACCTCGTTAAGGCGGTCCAATCCTCGCCAGAGACACTACTGCTTGCTCCTCGGGTCACGATGTCGCTGCACCTAGGTGGGGAAAGAATTAAATCACTCGGGAATAGCCGTATGTTGCAAACAGTTCGCAATTAGTGTTAAGACGTCACCCATGAACAGCAAGCACAGGTAGCAGAAAGTGAACGCATGAGCGACCAACTAACTCCGCAGCCAACACCAGCGCAGGAACAACCCCGTAAGATGCGCCAAGTCTTTAGCCTGTTTGACCTCTTTCCGCTATCAATATCTAGCATTGGTCCGGTGTTTTCGGTGGCAGCCACCGGTGGCGTCATGGCCGCAGATGCCGGTTGGTGGGCGCTGCCAGCAATCGCAATCCTGGCTATCCCCTTCATCATCGCATCGTTCGTCTTCAGGC
>DAHXNM010000310.1 GCA_027365375.1 Ferrimicrobium sp.
GAAAGAAGTAACACAACCAGTGAAGACCCAATACGAATTCCTCCTCCCCCGTGGCTACATCGATGAGGCTGGGGGAGTGCATAGAAGAGGGGTTATGCGATTGGCTACAGCCCGGGACGAGCTAGAGCCACTCCGTGACCCTACGATCTCGGGACCCGATGATCCGCGGCTCACCATTCTCGTGCTCGCACGGGTGATCGAGAGTCTTGGTGATCTCCAGCTCGTGACGGCACATGAAATTCAAGACCTGTTCGCGGTGGACCTCGCCTACCTGCAGGATTTTTACGGTGTCATCAACTTTGGTTCTGAGGAGGATATCGAGGCGCTGTTGGCCGCCCAGGAGCAGGTGCAAAGACCTCGTGTTGTGGAGGAGCAGCCGACTCCACCGACCGCTCCGGTGGCCGAAGAGGAGAGTGCAGACGAAGAGCTAGCGCAACCTGTGAGGGCAGCTGGCCGACGGGCAGCGATTGAGGAGATTCCTCAAACGGGACGATGAAACACTATCCGATCGAGACGCTCTGGCAGGAGCTGATTTACCTGGCCTACCATCTTCACTGGAACCTAGATCAGCTCATCGACTTAGAGCATGCGGATAGAGCCAGACTTGTTCAGGGCGTTGCTGCGTTGAATGCGAGAGCTTGGGATGAGGTGAGACAACTGTAATGGTGACAACATCTGGTTTTAGTGGACATGTGCCTGACTCGTCGAGCTTCCTCCTCGAGGTTGACGGTACTCAGATTGGTATGTTTGCAGAGGTCTCCGGCCTTGAGGTGACCGTCGAGGTCGCCACCTATGCAGAGGGGGGCGAGAACCAGTTTGTCCACAAGTTGCCCGGCCGGATGCATTGGCCCAACATCGTGCTTCGGCGGGGCATCTGTGAGTCAGATGCCCTCTTCGCGTGGGTAGGAAAATCCTCGGGTGTTGGCTTTGCGTCTAACAAGAACAAGTTGGGGACCAGCACCGCCGCGATTACCCTGATCGGGTCGGATGGCAAGCGGCTGCGCGCATGGGAGGTTACCGGTGCGTTTGCGGTGCGTTGGGTCGGTCCACAGCTAGCGGTCACTGCAGCCGGGCAGCCTGCCATGGAGGAGATTGAGTTGGCCCATCAGGGCTTCAAGTCAAAGACTTTTAAGCCATGAGACAAGACGGAGTGACTCAGCCGGGCATCATTGCTCACGGGGTCGATCAGCGGTTCCGTTGGCATCAGCGACTGCTAACGCGACCACTGCCAACTGTGGGCAAACTCGCGCACGGCAGTGCTCGGTTCTCGTCGCTTATCGGTCGTCCGCTATCGATGCACTCGGTGTTTCGGCCGACACGTGTTGCCGATGCTGGGAGTGTGCCTGACCTCCCAAGGGTAGTAGGCCATCCGTACCTGCAGCTGTGGCGAGCGCGAACATTGACCGAGGAGCGAGACGCCACAGACAGAGCCGTTGCCGAGCGAGACGCTATAGAGCGAGTTGCCACAGATAGAGCCGCCGAGGAGATGCGGGCACGATCAGCAGGCATACTTCCGCGAGTCACTCGAGGCGTCCAAGATGGCTTTGCACCCGGTTCAGGTCTCCTTCGACTACAGCGTGACGTGTTGCCGGTCCGTTTGCTGCCCGATGTGGCGGCGGTAGGCCCGGTGCTGACGGCCAGGGAGCATACGTATGCGAGTAGAGAGGCTCAAAAAAGGCCGAGATCCTCGTCCGTCAAGCACCGACGATTCCGTCCACCCGCACTCACAAGCTTTGATATCCCAAAGGCGCGACCGTTGACTGCCGAGGCTCAGCGACGAGGTGAACAACAGCGACGAGATGAGGAGCCAACTCATCCTCAGGTGAGTACTGTGGATGTCGCTCACGTAGACTCGGTGAGCACGGTGGATGTCGCTCACGTAAACTCGGTCCAGCCTTCTTTCGCCCACGATGATCAGGGGAGACCTGGAGATGTCGGGGTGTCATCATCGAGCAGTGAGCTAGCCAACCGGCGTTTGGAGACTCAGGACCTTTTAGCTGAAGACGGTGGGTCTAGGGAGCCAGATGGCGGCCCTCGACCAGGTAGCGATGATCAGCAACCGGGTCTTGGCCTCGCATCAGCTGGTGCTGGCGAGACGGAGCCTCCCTCGGGCGGCGGTTCCGGCTCCGGACCCACGCTTGCCCGATCGCCAGAGGATGAACTCCTCACCCTCTCCATGCTCCTCCTTGGTGGCCTCGGCTCCTCCTTTCTACAGGTTCAAGCGGCGCGAGATGGAGCGGAGCACATCGACAGAGTCGGACCATTCTGGCAGTACTCCAGCCAGTTCCCACGCACTAGCTTTGCGCGCGGTGCTGACAACCTGGGGGTAGTCGGTGCTCGCTTGCGTGTAGGAGGCGCTCGCGCCAGGCGTGGAGATGGCTATCGAGAGGCTGGACGTGCCTATACCCGTCTTGAACGAACAATCGCTGGCGGCCACCGGACTGGCGACTCCTACCCGGGCCCGGGTACTCGTGAGGATCGTAGTGTCCAAGAGTTCATCACGTCGGCGATGCGACCGTGGTCTCCGAAGCCATCCGTCGACCAGCTTAGGTCGTCGTTAGCTAGCTCGGCTCTGGGCTATCCGCCGTCGGCAACTACTAACCCTCATGCCACTGGAGCGCTCGCGTCCGAGGTGAGATCTCAGCTAATAGGTCGGTCATTGAGCAAACACCCACTTCGCGATGTTAATAGTGACTCTGATGGGCGCGAAACCTCGCAGGTCGAGCTGCGCACACCTGGAGCTACGGCCCGCCTGCATCTCGGAATGCGTCGGCTCCGAACGTCGGCTGGCTTGACGCCGAGCGTTGGTGCTCACCCGCGATTCTTGCAGCGGTTGAGTTCGTCACAACGTGGATCACGTGGACAGACATTGCGTCACTCGGGTATCGGGACTTGGCTTGGCCTCGACTCGTTAGCAGGACCTGATCTATCTGGGTTT
>DAHXNM010000321.1 GCA_027365375.1 Ferrimicrobium sp.
TCGCTGTACTATGACGAGCCGATTCAAATCGTTCGCGGCGAGGGTAGGCACGTCTTCGACGCTAACGGGCAGAGATATCTTGATTTCTTCGGTGGTATTTTGACAACCATGGTTGGCCATGCGATACCTGAGGTCGTGGAAGCCATCGCTGATCAGGCGGGTCGAATAATTCACAGTTCCACGCTTTACTTGATAGAACCAATGGTCGAACTCGCTGAACGACTAGCTGCCCGATCAGGTATACCCGATGCCAAGGTCTTCTTCACGACCTCGGGTACCGAGGCAAATGATGCTGCTTTGTTGTTAGCGTCGACCTATCGGCGATCAAATCAGGTGATAGCGGTAAAGAACAGTTACCATGGGCGATCCTTCACGCAGATATCGGTGACGGGCAACCGCAACTGGTCACCTTCGTCATACTCTCCACTATCAGTGAGTTGGCTCCAAGGAGGATCTCGCCTTCGAGGACCACTCGCCGGCCTCACGGATGCCGAGTATGTCGCTCGTGGTAAGGCGGATCTAGAGGATGTGCTTATGACGACCACCAGCGGAGATGTCGCTGCGATTATCGCAGAACCAATCCAGGGAGTCGGTGGTTTCTGCCTTCCACCGGATGGGTACTTCGGGCAGCTTCAAGAGATCCTGGCGCCGCACGGCATTCTTTACATCTCTGACGAGGTCCAGACCGGATTCGGACGCACTGGCGAGCACTTCTGGGGCTACGAGGCTCAAGGTGTGCAGCCCGACATGATCACCTTTGCTAAGGGTGTGGGCAATGGCATGGCACTCGCCGGTGTTATCGCACGTGCTGAGATTATGGATTCGCTCGGCGCGAGTTCGATCTCCACCTTCGGCGGTTCACCGGTCGCTGCGAGCGCGGGGGTCGCGACCTTTGACTATCTGATTAAACACGATCTCCAACAGAATGCACTCTTGCGTGGTGCCGAACTCCGTCGCGGTCTCGAGGAGGCTGCGTCGCACAATTCTTCGATTGGTGAAGTACGTGGCAAGGGCTTAATGCTTGGAGTGGAGTTCGTCGAGGGAGCTGGCAAGGATCCGGCTCCGAAGCTCGCAAATGAGGCTCTGGAGCGTGCAAAGGCGCGTGGGCTCTTGATTGGCAAGGGTGGACTCTTCGGAAATGTTTTGCGTATTGCCCCGCCGTTATCGGTAACCCAGGACGAGATGCTTGAGGCGGTTGCTGTGTTCAAGGATGTATTAGGAGGTACTCAATCATGACACGTGAACTCATTGGACACTATATAGATGGCAAAGAGGTATTCGAAGGCGAAGATCGGGGTCCTGTCTTTAATCCGGCAATTGGGCGCGAGGTCCGCGAGGTACTTTTCGCTGATGATGCCGTCGTTGATACTGCTGTAGCAGCGGCTAAAGCTGCCCAGGTTGGATGGGGTGAGGAGTCGCTCGCACGTCGCCAGCGAGTGATGTTTGACTACCGGAGTCTGTTATTGGCTCATCGCGACGAGATCGTAGCGATCATCAGTGAGGAGCATGGCAAGGTACTAGGTGACGCTGCTGGAGAGTTCGCCCGCGGAATCGAGGTGGTCGAATTTGTTACCGGCATCCCGCAGTTGCTCAAAGGACAGTACAACGACTCGGTTTCGCGTGGAGTTGACGCGATGTCAGTGCGCTATCCGTTAGGAGTAGCTGCAGGTATCACACCCTTCAACTTTCCTGCGATGGTACCTATGTGGATGTTCCCGGTTGCTCTTGCAACTGGCAACGGTTTTATCCTAAAGCCATCGGAGAAGGACCCGTCCACCGCATTGCGTCTCGCGGAGCTGTTCGTGGAAGCTGGTGGCCCGCCCGGGCTGTTCAACGTGGTCAACGGTGACCAGCGAACGGTAGCGCGTATCTTGGAGCACCCAGATATCAAGGCGATCTCCTTTGTCGGCTCTACACCAATCGCTCGTTCTATTTATGAGCGTGCAGCGCACGCAGGCAAGCGGGTTCAGGCCCTGGGTGGGGCGAAAAATCACATGGTCGTGCTACCTGATGCTGATGTTGAGACGGTGTCAGAGGCCGCAGTGTCGGCGGCTTATGGAAGTGCGGGCGAACGCTGCATGGCGATCTCGGTGATGGTCTTGGTTGGTGACGGCGGGGACCAGCATCTCGAAGCTATCAGGGCTCGAATGCAGCAACTCACAGTAGGTTCGTACCTAGATCCTAAATCTGAGATGGGGCCACTTATCACCAGTGTGCATCGTGATCGTGTGGCGCGACTAGTGGGTGAGGCGGAGTCGAAGGGTGCGAACATCCTTGTGGATGGCCGTGAGCATCCGATGGCTAAGGAGGCAGGTTTCTTCTTTGGTCCGACCTTGATAGATGGTGTCCGTGTAGATATGGATGCCTATCAAGAGGAGATTTTTGGGCCAGTACTACTGGTTCTACGAGCTCCCACGCTCGACGCCGCCATCGCCCTGGTGAACGAGAATCCTTACGCGAATGGCGCGGCCATCTTTACCAGCAATGGTGGGGCTGCCAGAACCTTCATTCGCCACATTGATGCAGGTATGGTAGGTGTAAATGTCCCCATCCCTGTGCCTGTGGCGTACCACTCTTTCGGAGGGTCGAAGTCGTCACTCTTTGGCGATACCAATGTCCATGGTGAGGAGGGGATCCGGTTCTACACCCGAGCCAAGGCGGTCACTATCCGTTGGCCCGGTGAAGCTAAGATCGCTACCGGTATGCATTTTGTGACTAATTCGTAATCTCTACCCTTGGGCTGAGATCTCAGATCAATCCGTGCTCAACTCTACGATTGGGCACGGATTGATCGTCTATTAACTCGGCTTCGGCAGTTGCTTGATGGTTCCGTCCTTACTGCCATTTTGGGTGTAAGTGTTGACGCCCTTATTTTGAGCTCACTACTCAGAAACAACGAAGCCCATCGTTCTCACAGCGAATGGCGTTCTTGGTGCAGCTGTGCATGAGTAAGATGGTTCGCGTATACGGACGCCGATGAGTCGGCGTTGTTTTCATGTGTCAGGGCTAGGAGGATTTGTGTGGTCGCGCAGAGCGATGACTGGTCAGTAATCGATTCGTATGATTATGAGCTACCGTCTGACCGAATTGCGCGTGTTCCAGCCGAACCGCGAAGTTCAGCCAAACTCTTGGTTGGACTGGAGGATCCACCATCTGTGGTCACAGTAGCTGATCTTGGTTCGTTGCTCGAGGAGGGCGACGTGGTGGTGGTCAACGATTCAAAGGTAGTCCCGGCACGGTTTCGCGTCCATCGTGGTACAGGTGGTCAAGTAGAGGTACTACTTCTATCTCCGCATGGGGCGATGTTTGAGGCGCTTGTGCGCCCGAACACTCGGGTTCAAAACGGTGAACTCCTCTATATCGACGATCGCCCGGTGTTTCGGGTCTGTGGTACCGGCGAACAGGGTTCCGGGCTGCGCACTCGGTATGTCGAGGTTCTTGGAGACGCCGTATTTGCCCTAGGCGAGATCCCGTTGCCGCCATACCTAGAGGGTGTTACTATAGACCCAGACCGTTATCAGACGGTCTATGCCAATCGGCCAGGCTCGGTGGCAGCACCGACGGCCGGTCTCCATTTTGATGCCGAGCTACTCGGTGACCTCGCTAGACGTGGCATCGAGGTGGTGAGTGTAGAACTTGAAGTTGGACTTGGAACCTTTGCGCCCGTTAAAGAGAGAGAGCTTGCCAATCACGTCATGCATGCTGAGCGATACCGGGTCAGTGAGGATGTCTTCGAGCGAATCTCCTCCGCCCGCAGGGTAGTCGCTATTGGTACCACTGTGGTGCGCACTCTCGAGACCATCGGTCATGGGGGGGCACTCAGCGGATCCTCTGAACTGTTTATAGTTCCGGGTTTCGATTTCCGCTGTGTTGATCTATTGCTTACTAATTTTCATGTGCCAAAGTCCACCTTGCTAGCGTTGGTTGCTGCGGCGATAGGTTCGCGCTGGCGCGGACTCTATGAGTATGCTCTTGCGAATGATTTCCGCTTCCTTTCACTTGGTGATGCGATGTTGATCCCTACTGGACGCGTAGCCGATCCCGCTATTGCGCGTTTTCCTGGCCACTCTCGAGGAGACCATTGACACGCCTAACTGTGACTCATAGCGCTGGTAGTGCTCGACGGGGAAGTTTGAAACTGCGGTCAGCCAGTGTTGATACACCTTTTTTTATGCCTGTGGCCACACGCGGCATGGTCCGCTACGTCCCCACCGAGCTCGTTGCTGACCTCGGATATCAGGTGTTGCTCTCTAACACCTATCATCTCATGCTTCGCCCGGGAGCCGAGGTTATCGAGCAGATGGGTGGTCTCAACGCGTTTACTGGGTTTCAAGGCTCGTCGCTAACCGATTCGGGCGGATTTCAAATCATGTCACTTGAGGCCTCGATCACGAATAATGGGGCTCGATTTCGCAACGTCTACGATGGCTCCTGGGTGACCCTGACACCAGAGGAGGCTATGTTAACACAGCAGCGCATCGGTGCCGATATTGCCATGGCGTTGGACGTGTGTACACAGCTTCCGGGTAGCAGAGATCAGCTGGAGGTCAATCTGCGGCTGACCAGCGAGTGGGCTGAGCGCTCAAGGTTGGCGCACACCGATTCGAACCAGGTGCTCTTTGGGATCATCCAAGGGGGTGTCGATCTCGAACTGCGCAGGCAGAGCACGGAGGCGATTACCGACCTCGACTTCGATGGCTACGCAGTTGGCGGGCTCGCAGTTGGCGAGTCGCATGAGAGTACTCTTGAGGCGGTGCGAACGGTAGTCGATGGGCTTCCTTCGGATAAGCCTCGCTACCTGATGGGTGTCGGTGACCCATACCTGCTCGCTCATGCCACCGCCTTGGGCATCGACATGTTTGATTGTGTTTCGCCTACTCGAATCGCACGACACGGTACAGCGCTCACCGACCATGGTCCGGTGCGTGTCAAGGGCTTACCTAATCGTGGTCTAGACGAACCATTAGAGTCGGGTTGTGGCTGTCGTGTCTGTCAACGCGTATCCAGGGGTCTACTTCACCATCTGGCCCATGTTGACAGCGAGAGTGCAGGCGCTTTGCTGTCCGTGCATAACCTTGCCTTCCAATTCCGGCTCATCTCCAGGCTTAGAGAAGCAATAGTGGAGGACACGATTGAAGAAGTGCTAGCTGATGTCGATAAC
>DAHXNM010000333.1 GCA_027365375.1 Ferrimicrobium sp.
CCTCGGGTGGAGGCAGCATAAGGGCGTGGTGCTGATACCGGAGTCTGACCGTGCCGGTAGGTACTGGTCTCCTCCTCGTAGTCATGGTCACCATGGTACCATCACCGGCTGCTAAGTGGTTGGGGGGTCTGAATAGTTACCGACAGGTTAGCTCTGATCATGCCTTCGCAGGACAAAGTTCGTGGCTACCATTGAGAGGACTAGTTGCCCTGCTGCTGAATTCAGCTCAATATTGGTTTTGAGAATTCCGCGGTCTGGTTTCGTATGTGATGGCCTTGCCTCAAGCACTACACAATGGAGCCACAACTCATCCCCAGCCCTCACTGGAGCGAGCCACTTCAGGCTATCAAGTCCAGGGGAACCGAGGCTGGATTCAGGGGATAGATAATGGACGACGAGGGTCCTCATGGCGAGGACACACGTGAACCAGCCGCTCGCGATGATACCGCCGTAGATGCTGTTGCGCGCAGCAACTGAGTCGACATGAAATGGCTGTGGGTCCCACTGGTTAGAAAACTCGACCATCGCAGCTTCATCGACCTCGATTGGCCCATACTTGGCCTCTTCGCCCACCGCATAGTCCTCAAAAAATTTTATTGACATGCCGATCAGCCTAGCCAGCCCAGTCGATGGGTGTTGATCAGCTGGAGTCGCTTTAGCTGATCGGAGGTGGTGATACTCCAAGCTTTGCAGCAAGCTCTTGGTCGCTTGGTTCAACCAGGAAGCTACCATCTTCGAAGATGATGGTAGGAATGTGCGGCTCGCCTCCTTGCAGTCGACCAATCAGGGCCTTCCCGTCGGCATCTTGATCGGTGTCAACCCAAGTGAACTCGGTTTGTGTGCGCAATAAAAGCTCTTTGGATCGTCGGCAATCTGGACACCAATCGGCTCCATACACTGTAATGCTCATGCTAATTTACCTTCGTTCTCATTAGATCTATCGTTCGCGGACCATGTAGCACTAATAGTCGTTTGGTGCTGTGAGAAGCCAGGTTCGCTCCCAACACTCAAGCAAGACGTCGCTGATGATGAACCCGAATTCTTGGTTGCAAACTAGGAGGACTGTCCTGGACGTCTTGCCTTGGCTCGGGCCGCTCCCTCGAGAATTACCTTACGCACGCGCACTTGGGTCGGCGTCACTTCGACACATTCGTCATCGGTGATGAGTTCAAGCGCTGACTCGAGAGTCAAGGGAATAGGCGGGACGAGGCGAACGAGCTCGTCGGCTGTAGATGAGCGTACGTTGGTGAGCTTCTTCTCTTTGGTTGGGTTGACATCCATGTCACCCGGCCGAGCGTTGATGCCTATCACCATGCCTTCGTAGACCTGGTCTTGAGGGGAGACGAATAGTTCACCACGCTCTTGGAGGTTCAACAGCGCATAGGTCATCGCGACACCGGTGCGGTCTGAGACAAGACTGCCTTGGCTTCGGGGTTTAATTTCGCCGACTACAGGTCCCCATTTTTCGAAGGTGTGGTGAATAATGGCACTTCCTCGAGTCGCTGAGAGCAGCTCACTGCGAATTCCGAGGAGCCCTCGTGACGGAATCAGATAGCTAGCGCGCATCCAACCAGAGGCCATCTGATGCATGGAGTCAAGCGCTGCCCGACGCATCGAGACAATTTGGGTGAGTGAGCCGAAGTATTCGTCGGGAACATCGACCTCAAGGAGCTCAAAAGGCTCTTGGAGTTGGCCGTCTACGGTCATAGTGAGCGCCTTCGGCTTCGATACAGTAAGTTCGAAGCCTTCTCTGCGCATGAGTTCGATGAGAACGGCAAGCGCAAGTTCACCGCGACCCTGAACCTCAAAGGTGTCGTTTCGCTCAGTTGGTACCACTTTAATGGCCACATTACCTATCGTCTCTTGAGCAAGTCTGGAGCTGATAAGGCGGGCTGTGAGCTTTTTGCCCTCCTTCCCTGCCAGAGGGGAGGTGTTGACTCCGATGGTCATCGAGATCGCTGGCTCTTCAATGGTCAGTGGAGGGAGTGCAGTGGGTGCTTCAGAGTCAGCAATGGTCTCACCGATATTTACGTCCTCGAGTCCTGCGACGATGGCGAGTTCACCGGCGGCGACCTCATCTACGGCTACCCGCTCAAGGTAGTGAGTGACAAAGAGCTCACCGAGTCGTATTCGAGTTTGGGTTCCGTCGATGTGGATCCGAGTCACGCTTGCTCCTCGCTTCAGCGATCCTGCGAAGACGCGGCAAATCGCGAGCCTGCCCAAGTAGGGAGAGGCGTCGAGATTAGTGACCTGGGCTTGCAACGGTGCGTCAAGGATTGCGAGCGGAGCTGGAATCGTCTCGATGATTGAGCGAAAGAGTGGAGTCAGGTCGGTCTCGAGTTGGTCGGCGGCTAGGCCAGCTACCCCTTGTTTTGCAGATGCATAAATGACTGGGAATTCGATCTGCTCTTCGTCTGCTCCCAATTCGATGAAGAGACCCAGGATCTCGTCTAACACCTCGTCGGGCCGAGCGTCGGGACGATCCACCTTGTTGATCACTACGATTACCGGGAGTTTGCGCTCAAGCGCTTTGCGGAGCACGAAGCGAGTCTGCGGAAGTGGTCCCTCTGCAGCATCGACTAACATCAAGGCCCCATCCACCATGAAGAGGGCGCGCTCTACCTCTCCGCCAAAGTCGGCGTGCCCTGGTGTGTCCACCAGGTTAATTTTGTAGTCTTCAAAGAACACCGAGGTGTTCTTGGCGAGAATGGTGATCCCTTTTTCTCGCTCAAGATCCATCGAGTCCATAATGCGGTCCTCGATAGCTTGATTTTCTCGAAATGCCCCTGATTGTCGGAGGAGTTTGTCGACCAGGGTTGTCTTGCCGTGGTCGACGTGGGCGATAATGGCAACATTACGTAATTCGTTGGGCACTGTTGTAGATACTCCTCTTGTTAGGACATGGTGAGATAGGTCGAACGATGATCTAGGCGCCGGTGTTTTTATGAGTTCTTTTGAACTCGCGCTCGACGTCGAGCCAAGTGATTGGCTCCGGGTCTGCACCCAGGTCCTCTTGTTTTTGCGCCTTGACTATTATAGCGACAGCGACGGTCCAGAGAATCCCGAAGTCGATGAGCTTAGAGATTCCTCCAGCTAATTGCTGGTCAGCAACCTCCGATACTCCAAATATGAGGTGCATGTTCGTGGCAAAGATTGGATAGAACGAGTGATGAGCAAATATGAGTACAAAGGCTGGAAATGACGGCAAAAGACTTTGGGCGAAAAGATAGAGCACCCGTGCACCCGTCGATAGTTTGCGGGTTCCTGGGTTGAGTCTCAGCGCCGGGATCCACATCAGTGCACCTACCACCACAAAGGCTACCTGCAGGTATACATAGACCACCATCGAGGTGGCTTGAGCTTGGACGATGGTAGCCAACATCGAGAGTACAAAAACGCCGCAGTACAGTATGGTTGTGAGTATTGGTGAGGTGAGGAGTTGTAGTAACGCGTCGATGAACGCCGTTTCGGTCAGTTTGTGAAGGAGCCAGGTGGGGATTCCAAGGAGGAGTAAAGGAACAGCGACAAGCTCGATGATCATGGTGTGGGTGAGATAGGCAAGGCTCGAGACGTAACGAGCAAGCTCTAGCGAGGGCCAGCTCTCCATCAGGGCAAGGATGATCAGACCGGTGACGAATAGAGTGTGTTGGCGCCGGGTTACTGCATCGCGCAACCGGACGTGCTTGGGGGAGTTGTCTAGACGACGCGCCACCTTGGGTATGAGTCGGTAGTAAAAAAGACCTCCGAGCGCCAGGACAATCACCCCTCCGTACGGAGGGGTGATACGAAGTACCACTTCGCCCGTTACAGTGCCCAGCACCCATTCCTCCCAGCGACACACATGCCCATTGTGAGGGTCTCTCACGTGAGGGTTACTTGGTAAGTTTAGGCTATTGTTCTGGCTATCCACTGGCTGAGTTTTCATGATCTGGTCAAGAGCACGATGGTGGGGAGTTGGACTTGTCGCTTTGGATGCCGCGTTGAGATAGGAAGGATTGGTTGAGGTTGGCTTTTGATCCCCTGATCCGACTAGTAAACCTCTTTGAACTCTTGAGTAACACCCGTGAGCCGTTGACCCAGGAGGCGATCACCGATCTCGTGCCTGGGTTCCCGGAGTCGCCACCCGCTCGCAGTCGCGCATTTGAACGAGCAAAGGCGAGCCTGAGGGAGATCGGCATCCCCTTGCGTACCGTGGGACTGCCAGGACGCTCGCAGGTTGGCTACCGCATTGAGGCGCAGGATATCCAATTCGAGCTTGATCTGACACGCACCGAATGGGCAGCCCTTGAAGCGGCCCTCGGATGTGCGGTCTTTGTTGGGCAGTATGGGAGGCACTTTGAGACTCGCCTCGGTCTCCTCTACCGCCAAGCCGCCCCAATCGTGTGGGAGATGGGAGAACTCGTCCATCTCCACCCTGATCTTGGCAGGGCGATCGCTGAATCCCGTCGGCTTCGTTTTGTATATCGAGGATTGGAACGCGACACCTTTCCCTTTGGAGTCCTCATGCGCTGGGGTCACGCCTACCTAGTCGCTGACGAGAGAGGCCAGCAAAAAAGCTTTCGGACCGATCGAATGGAACCTCCTTTTGCGGTGGGCCCGATGGACGAATGTCCAAGACCCACTGATTTGAGGTCAGCTCTACCTGAACATCCTTGGCTTCTTGAGGTAGATGAAAAAGTCGAGGTCACACTGGTGGGGTCGAGAGCCCAGCTCGAGTTGCTTGGTGCACGTATCTTGGGTCCGATGGACGAGAAAACGGCGCACGATGGGGGTTTGGCGACCGGCACCGTCGAGATTTCCAACATCAGTGCTCTGATCTCTGACCTGCTGATGGAGGCTCATCCCGTAGTTCCCATAGAGCCGCTAGCGGTTCGCCAGCGGTTCATGCAACAGGTCGAAGCCGTGCTGGATTCACTTGATACCGATCTACGGGTAGGTTCACCAGAGGTGTTCGGAGCCACTCCGCCTTCGCCTGCTCGCAGCCGAAAAACTCGAACACTCGAGGATCGTTTTCGTGCGGTTCAGGGACTTCTTTCATATCTCAGAGTAAATGGGGGGTCTGCGACGATTGCATCGTTAGCTGAAGCTGCCGGGTTGGCGTCTGCGGAGGTGGTTGAACTGCTGGAGTCAGCGTCGCTCGCGGGCCTTCCACCTTATAGTCCAGATGTTTTGCTCGACGTCATCGTCGACGAGGAGCTTGACCTAGTCGAGGTATCGATTGACTCTGGGCTTAGTCGTACCCAGCGTATTGACGTGGTCGAGGCGATGACGGTCCTCGCGACGCTCGAGGCTGTGACCAGCATTATGGATGGCGAGGTGTCCGAGCTTCAGAGCGCATCTGAAAAGCTGCGATTAGCCATCCGCCAGCAACTGCTCCGCTCTGGAGAGGTGATTAACTCAGACAGCCCCCCAGAGGCAGTTGCACTCCTCCGGCGAGCGATAGCTGAGCCAGAGTGCGTGGAGCTTGACTATGTCGATGCTGAGGGTCGTGTGAGCTTTCGACACGTGCTCGCGGTGAGTCTATTTGTGCTCGCTGGCAGGTGGTACCTCTTCGGCCTTTCGGATGGCAGTGGGCGCCATTTCCGGCTCGATCGTATGCGTCAAGTTCGGCTGGTGGCGTTCGATTCATGCCACCAAGAGTCCGAGATTCGCGAGGCGAGGCGTTCTCTAGATCGGCTTGATCCTTTGGGCCTGCGCTCCTCCGGGACTCGCACACGATTGCACCTGGGAACGGAGCAGCTCGCAACGTTGGAGGCTCTCACAATGGGTGTGTTTGACCATGATGGTGATGCATTCGTCGTCTATAGCTTTCGGGAGGAGTGGTTAGAGCGTCTGCTGCTGGCACTTGGTTCCGGAACGAGTGGGGTGTTTAGTGCTGGGCTGTTGGCAGCTGTACGCACTCGCGGCGAGTCTCTTTTGGCCTTGTTAACAGAGCTGACCGATAACCTCGAGTTTGGTGGCCCAGATCGATCTGCGAGCTTTGGCACGCCAGCGAATACGTGAAAGGCAGGAAGTATTGGAGAAGACCGAGATAGTGGGCGCAGTTTCATACATTAGGCATGGTCTCCTCGCTACCATTACGCAGCTTGGCGCAGTACATACGGTCTTGGTCAATCCCTTCTGGGAGGAGAGCCACGATGCAATCGCGGTGTTCTCACGCCGCAAGAGCCAAAAGGTCGCCAACCTGCTGGCTCGAACGGCGGCAACTTTAACCCTCGTTGAAGGTTCAAAGTACTTCGCGATGATCGGGGAGGCGACGGTGGCTGATGATCCAGCCGTTGTCGCTGGTTGCCTTACCTCCTTCGCCGCCAAATACAAACGTATCCCAGTTCAAGCCGCTGATAGGGTGGTGATTTTTGTTACCGTTGAGCGTACGCTTGGTGTTCCGCTTCGAGGCGCATGAGCGATGGCCCTTGGAGCGTGCGACCACATCACGTAGGACTGAGAATTGACTATAGTTTCTCATCCCTCGCTGCGTCATTCCAGCGGTGGATAAGTCCTATGCTTGTCATCTGTAAACAGTTTATGAATGTTTTCGTTGTGATGTCATGGGCATGGTAGCCCGCGGCTAAGGGAGCGAGGTGAAGATGACCGAGATGACCAATGCCAACCTTGAAGAGGTGTCGGTGTCTGGGTGTGTATCGAACGGACAGTTGAACGATGCTGTATCTTTGATCCTCGCGATGATGCCGGTGGTGCGTACTATCAAAGCGCGGGCAGGCAGTTGTCAGATTCATGGCATGTCGATTACCCCTAGGCACATGCAGGCGCTTATGCAGATCCTTCTAGTAGGCAAAGTAACGGTGAGTGAACTTGCAGACCAGTTGAGGTTGAGCCTGGCAAGTATCTCCCTGATCGTATCTCAATTGGCGATCGCTGGACTGCTCGAGCGCCACGAGGATCCGCTTGATCATAGACGTACCGTGGTTGGCCCTGGACCAGAGTATGACCGCTTCGTTGTCGAGGTGCTTGGAGAACGTTTCGCGCCACTCATCCATGCACTTGCCGCTCTTTCTTCTGAAGATAGAGAGACACTCGAGCGGCTGGCTCATCTGCTGTCATCGAAGTTAGTCGAGACACTTGATGGATGAACTTGCACCCTTAATGCTTTGGTTCTGGAATATCGATCTGCTGGTGGAGGTTGACTCCTCTGGCAATACCAACAACGTTGATAGGAGCTGTTCTTGAGTCGGTTTTTCGAGCGCCTTGGCTTGTTTGCGGTGCGTTTTAAGTACGCAATTGTGGTGGTATGGATCGTTGGCCTGATCGCTGCGCTCGCCTTTCTTCCCTCGATTGGGTCAGTAGTTCAGAATAACTTTTCGAACTTTCTGCCCACGAACTCACCCTCGATCAAGGCTGCACAACTTGCAAACGTGTTCCAAAAAAGCACTGACTCCACCGTGGTCGTGCTGGCGGATAACCCTCATGCCTCGCTTACAAATGCCGACTCCAGCTATCTCACTGGCCTGTCTCGGACGCTGAGGTCAGTTCCAAGCGTGGTGAGGTCTGACGTCGTTGCTATCTCGGCGAATGGCAAGGCGGAGCAGATCGAGGTGTTGTCGTCTACCTCGCAGTTCAACAATGCTGGGATAAAGACCTTGGTAAATGAGCTTCAGGCAAAGCTTGCAAGCAATCCAGCTCCAGCTAGTCTCCAGATTCACCTTGCTGGCACCGTCGCTACGGCGGTGGCTCAAGCAGACCAAAATAATTCGAGTGCAAGCGCCACACAGGGGTTCTCGGTTCTCTTCATTCTTGTGCTTCTGTTTATCGTGTTCCGTTCGGTGTTGGCGCCCTTCCTTACGCTTTTGCCTGCGCTCATCGTCTCGTTGTTGGCTGGGCCTGTGGTTGCGCGCTTGACCTCTGTACTTCATTATCAGGTGTCTAGCGTCACGCAGTTGCTGATGATTGTGCTGGTATTGGGTGCCGGAACCGACTATGGGCTTTTCCTTGTTTTTCGAACACGAGAGGAGCTAAATCGCGGGCGTTCCACTCGCGAGGCGGTGGAGTTCGCACTATCCAAGGTTGGGGAGTCGATCACATTCTCGGCGTTGACGGTCATAGCTGCTGTCCTTATGTTGATCACCGCGACCTTTGGCTTCTATCGTGGGCTCGGCTATCCGCTTGCGATCGCGGTCTTTCTCATGCTCCTTGCCGGTCTCACCCTTCAGCCAGCATTGTTGGCTATCTTTGGACGAGCCGCCTTCTGGCCAAGACGGAAATCTGAAGGACGAGACAAGGTCAAGTATGGTCTTTGGGGAAGGATCGCTGGTCGGCTGGTCATGCGACCGGTCGTTACCTTGTTAATCGGCGTTGCATTTTTCGGTGTACTCGCCCTTTTTGCGCCACTGAATCGGCCCTCGGGCTTTGCCAGCAACGCCTCTGCTCCCTCGGGAACAAGCGCCTATTACGGGAATAAAGATCTCGCTCGATATTTCCCGAAGGCTTCTTTCAATCCGACAGAGTTGATTTTCCGCTTCTCTACTCCGATTTGGAACCACATCGGTACCCTACAGACCTTAGAGACAGATATCTCGCACTCCTCGCTGTTTACCCAGGTCGATGGGGCGTTGAATCCTGCTGGTGTGAATTTGCCATCAGCGCAGCTCGCACGCTTGCATGCTGCACTTGGTCCCGCCTCGAAGCTTCCTGGTGTGAGCACACAACACATCGTCTCAGCTGGCGTCTATCAACTTTATCGCTCGACCAGCAACTATATCAGTTCCAATGGTGATGAGGTCCTATTCGAGACCACCCTTGCTGCAGGGTCGCCAGGACAGAATCCTGCTATCAATGCAGTGCCGGCTATCAGGGCATTCACGACGAATATTGCGCATCAGGTGGGGGCTACAAAGTCGGGTGTAGCCGGTGAAGCGTCTGCCTCCTATGACGTATCGGCTGCCTCTAATCATGATCTGATCCACATCGTCCCGCTTGTGATCTTAATTATTGCTATCTTGCTGGCACTCGTGCTGCGTTCGATCGTTGCTCCTGTGTTCTTGGTCATCAGTGTTGGTCTCTCCTTCTTTGCTGCTCTAGGTGTAGCCGTGTTGATCTTTATGAAGATTGGCAGTCACAGTGGTTTGATATTCATCTTGCCCTTTATGCTCTTCCTCTTCTTGCTTGCATTGGCAGAGGACTACAACATACTGGTGATGACCCGGATACGGGAGGAGTCTCACCATCATACGATTCGGGAGGCGGTGGTAGCCGCCATCGGGGCCACCGGGCCCGCGGTAACCTCAGCCGGTATGGTGTTGGCCGGCACCTTCCTCGTTCTCGGACTCGCCTCTGCTGGGCAGGCGGAGGTGCAGGAGATCGGTATCGCTCTAGCCCTCGGAGTCCTTATGGATACCTTCTTAGTTAGGACTCTATTGGTGCCATCAGCGGTGGTGCTGCTTGGGCGATGGAGCTGGTGGCCTTCGCGGCTCAGCGATGTGGCACCGGAGCCGGGAGAGACCTCTCCCGAGGAGAGCCTTGTCGGGCCTGACTCAGATGGGCCTGACTCACGTGGGGCTGATAGTCGGGAGCCGGAAGGGCAGCTCAGCTAAGGTGGCAGGCGACGTCTTCGCAGAGGTGGATGCTGGTGCGAAAATCGCCACCGTTTGGATCGATAACCCAAATCGATTCAATGCTATGTCGATTCACATGTGGGAGAGGCTTGCAGAGGTGTTGAGAGGGCTCGATCTTGACCCGGCTGTGTGGGTTGTTGTGATTCGAGGCGTCGGTGGCAATTTTTGCGCCGGTGCTGATCTGAGTGAGTTCGGTGAACACCGCCAAGGAGCCGACACACTCGTGTACGATCAGCGTACAGAGGCGGCGCTGTCGATACCTCGGGAGATGTCGATGCCGGTCATTGCATTTGTCGAAGGTTATTGCATTGGCGGCGGTGTCAGTATCGCAGTCGCATGCGATCTAGTCTACGCCGTTGAGGGTGCGAGATTCCAGGTCCCAGTGGCGAACATGGGAACTGCGTACCCTGAAGGGGCCCTCTCTCGGCTGCGCGATCGTGTGGGTTATGCCCATGCCATGCAGTTGATTGCTACTTGCGCCCGCATCGACGTGGCAGAGGCCTCACGTTATGGACTGGTCACTGAGTCATTCGTCTCTAGTGAGGATCTATCGGAGCGTCTTGGTCGCATTGCATCGCTTGCACCTCGGTCGATAGCCGCAGCGAAGGCGAGCATGCATGGTCGTCTCACGGAGGAGGAACGCCTGGCCATATTCTCGAGCAACGACTACCAGGAGGGCCTTAGTGCTTTTGCTGAGCGGCGTTCTCCTCGCTTCACTGGTTTTTGAACTTTCTAACTCCAGCCCCCATGCTACAGTAGACGTAGTTCTAAGAAGGGGGGAATTGTGAAGGTAGAGCTCAATGTGTTGGATTTTTTGTATCGAGCGGTTGAAGCCTTTCCTGAAAGGCTCGCGCTTGTCGACGATCCCGATGTGCCAGGTGCGCTCGGTCGTCTCACCTATGCTGAGCTAGGGGAGCGGGTCAAGGGGATGGCATCCACGCTCGAGGCGATGGGCTATCGCGTTGGTGATCGTATTGGCATCGTCTCGCCCAATGCCGGGAAGTTCTTGATCTCATACTTTGGTGTGTCGGGATACGGGCGGATCCTCGTGCCGATCAACTACAGACTAAATGCCGATGAGGTGCAGTACGTTGTAGAGCATTCGGGCACGCAGTTGCTGTTGATCGACCCTGAGTACGCCGACATTTTTGGCAAGGTCCAGGTCCCTAGGAAGATGATTCTAGACGGAGTGGAGGACGCTGAACTTTTCGCACCGCTGCGCTCAGGGGCGTCGGTGCCGGAGTGGGCGGGAGATGAGGATTTTGCCTGTTCTATCAACTACACCTCGGGTACCACCTCTCGACCAAAAGGGGTTCAGATGACCCATAGGAACGCCTGGATCAATGCCTCGACTCTAGGATGGCACACCACCGTCACCGACAGGGATGTTCTTTTGCATACGCTGCCGATGTTTCACTGCAATGGTTGGGGTATGCCCTATGCGGTAACTGGCATGGGCGGCACTCATGTGGTGCAGCGAAAAATTGACGGGGAGAGTATCCTTTCGAACGTTGAGAACGAAGGGGTAACGCTGGCGTGCGGAGCTCCGGCTGTCTGGGCTGCGACGCTGCAAGGAGCGGAGCGCCGGGCGAGTGAAGGACGACAAATCCCCGGCCGTGACCTCGTGCGCGTTGTCGCTGCAGGTGCACCACCACCGTCGCGAACCATCGAGCGGATACAGGAGGAGCTCGGCTGGGAGTTCATCCAGATCTATGGATTGACCGAGACTTCGCCTCTATTGACTGTGAATCGGCGTCCAAAGGAGTGGGATGCCATGGAGCCGGCTGAGCTTGCTCGTCGACTTGCGATGGCAGGGACGCCGAGTATCGGTGTCCGAGTAGCTGAAGATGTTGACGGTGAGGTGTTGGTGCAGGGGAACCAGGTGTTCAAAGGGTACTGGGAGCAGCCTGAAGAGACGGCAAAGGCGCTCGCTAACGGATGGTTCCACACTGGAGATGGCGGCGTCTATCGCGATGGGTTTCTCCGCATCCTCGATCGGAAGAAGGACGTCATTATCACTGGTGGAGAGAATGTGTCATCCATCGAGGTGGAGGATGCGCTCTTCCAGCACCCTGCCGTCTCAGAGGTTGCGGTGATCGGAGTTCCCGATCCAAAGTGGGGTGAAACTGTTAAAGCCTTGGTGGTGTTGAAAGCGGGTTCACAAGCCAGTGAACAGGAACTCCAAGATTTCTGTCGAGAGCATCTGGCTCACTTCAAGTGCCCGACCTCTATTGAGTTCCGTGATGAGCTTGCACGGACGGCAACTGGGAAGCTGCAAAAATTCAAGCTGAGGGCACCCTATTGGGAGGGGAAGGAGCGACTCGTCAATTAGGCGTTCCGATGGCAGAGTCGGGCCCAGGTTACTCGATCTAGAGGTCGGTGATGAGCTTAAATCGTTCTGCCAAGAGGCCGCTGTCCGATTCGCTGGCCACCTCCAAAAGGCGAGTTAGGAGTTCCTGTGCTGCGTTTGGGGAGTCGAGGGCTAGGCCATAGCTCGAAGGGTATTGACTGTGGTGGCAGACGAGTGCGTCGGCTTTGGTCTGCATATGAGGTAGTTCGATAATTTCGCTATGGTCCTCGACGTCCGCCTCGAAGAGCAGGAGAGATGTCGGTCTAGTGGCCGGTAGCGACAACTCAGGCCAAAAGCTCTCATCACGTGCTTGGACTAGCGCATCGATAACGACTTCGCCGGCGATTCGGTGATCTGGATGCAGACGGTAGCGTTTCCATGGGTCGTGAGTTAGCACGACCGTCGGGCGAACGGATCGAAATAGTGCGACTAGACGAACGATCAGGTTGGGTGTCGCTCTCAACTCCCCGTCGATCTGCTGTAAGAAGGTGGGGGACGAGGCACCTAGTACCGCTGCCGCGGCCTTGGCCTCGTTTTGGCGAGAGAGGGATAGCGCTAGTTGATCCTGTTCTCGATCCCAGGTGCCACGCCGGCCATCAGTCAAAATCGCGATGTGAATTTCGGTTCCCTGTTGGGCCCATTTTGTGAGCGTTGCACCGCAGCCGAACTCGATATCATCGGGGTGAGCTCCAATCGCGAGCGCTACTGCTGGGGTCTCTATATTGGTTGACTGGTTGGCAGTAGAGGTTGATAGGTAGGTGGCTAATCCGTCGCGTTGCCCACTCATAACATACTCCATAGCTCTGCATCAGGAAATATCTCCTGGGCAAGGGTTAGATCTTCGGGGGTATCGATGTCGAAAGCGTGAGAACAAGGAGTCACGGTAACCTCAAGCTTTTTTGCTTTGGCTAAGCGAACGTGTTGGAAGAATGAGTCTGGACCGTAAGAGAATGCAGGGTTAGCGACGGACCGTGGGACCCGCAGGAGGTTGGTCCCTGTGAGATGGGAATCTGGAGTGATAAGGCAGACCTCGTCTGTTGGGTTTTGCATATATGCCTCGAGGCTGTTGAGAAACGGCAGATCGTTAGGGATGATAGTTACTGAACCATAGAGGCTGAGCTCGGAGGCGACAAGGCAGGCAGCAATGGCGGTATTTAGGTCGCTTCCTTGTTGGGAGATCGACCTAATTTCCAGCCTGTGTCCCTCGCTGGCGGCCATTGAGTTCTCTGCTAATAGGTAGACGAGGTTACGGTCTACCAGTGATGTGATGCGGCTGAGGCAATACCGAGTGAGTCGTACTCTCTGTTCGGGGGAGAGGGCGGTAGCGAGGCGGGATTTCGAGGTCGCGGGATCCCCCTGAAGGACTAGGAAGGCGACCTCGTTTGATTCTGACACGGCCACTATCCTAGCCATCGCACGCTCCCAGAGACTACGGTTGACCACGCTCGTGCGGGTATAACTGTGCCACGGTCTGAACTCATATTCACAGGATTGACTAACAGCGTTGGTGGGTGAAACTAGCCTTAGCCCGGTGTACATCGGTATTGACGAGGTTGGACGTGGCGCTTGGGCGGGCCCGTTGGCCGTCGGAGCTGCAAGCGGTGACCTGGCAACTGCAGCGCAGGTGCTTAGGCGACGGAGGGGCGAAGGGTTTTATGATTCCAAGGCTCTCTCGCCTCAGCGACGCGAGGCTGCGCTGTCTCAACTTCGTGAGCTAGGGGTATCCTTGGCAGTCGGCTTTGCAAGCGCTAGCGAGATAGATGACCTAGGCTTGACCAAGGCTTTGGCGGTAGCTGCTCAGCGCGGTTTGCAAGAGTTGAACGCCATGCTTGCTGAACCGCTAGATGACCAATTACTGCTTCTAGATGGCAAAACTAATTATCTTGAAGCAACGCACGTGGAGACCATCGTAGGAGGTGATCGGGTGCATCCATTGATTGCTGCTGCCTCGATTGCTGCCAAGGTGGCCCGCGATGGTCTGATGGTAGACCTCGATTTTGAGTTGCCTTATTGGGACTTTAGCTCCTCCAAGGGTTATGGCTCGCGGCGCCATCGTTTTGGGCTTGTGTGGCTTGGGCCTTCGATTGAACACCGGCGCTCGTTTCGACCCGTGCGAGAACTTGCTTCGCCAGCTTCTGGCCGGTTTTTCTCTCCCGGGTAGGTGAAGCTAAACTTACTTAGGTGAAGACAGACGAGAAGGGGATCTGCAGGAGCGATTGGCTCAGTGTTAGGTGTTAGATTCACAGTCGGGTGCTAGGTCAGGGATTCCTTTGTGGGCGCAGTTAGCCGAGAATCTCCGCGACGGTATCGAGACTGGTCAATTTGTCAACCACTTTCCTTCGGAGCCTGAACTTGTCGAGGAGTTTAAGGTTTCGCGATCGACGGTGCGTGAGGCTATTCGCTATCTGCGATCAGAGGGCTATCTAGAGTCACGACAGGGAAAGGGAACCTTCGTGGTGGCGCGTGAGAGTTTCGAGTCTCTGCATAATCATCGTTTTTCGTTGGCTGGAAGGATAGCTGAGTCTGGACTGGCCGAGGTCGCCGAGCTTCTTTGGAAAGGTTCAGTTGACGAGCCCATGTTGGCCGATCGACTTGGATTGAGCTCTCGTCAGTTCTATCTAATCGAGCGGTTACGTGGCTCTCAGCATGAGCGCCTGGCGCTCGAGAGGGCCTACCTCCCTCGGGCAAACGCCGACAGCTTCGAGGGAGTTGATTTAACCCAGGCGGGCTCGCTCTACGCCGTGTTGCAATCAGGGACTGGCATCACTGTTACAGCGGGAACTGATGAGGTATCGGCTGCGATGCCTTCGCCCAATGAGGCCAACCTTTTGGGGATCTCCGTAGATGAGCCCGTGCTCGTGGTTGAGCGTATCGCCTACTCACACCAGGAGCTCGTTGAGTTTAGACGGACGATCCTTGTTCCGGCACGGGTTCGGTTTCGTGCCGAGTGGGGTCGCTAGGCGGTCAATCCCGGCAGTCCGAGCGACTAGGATAATAGTTGCAAGTGCAATGACTATCTAGCGAAATGCATACCTAATGCAAATGCGTACCTAATGCAATAAATAATGAATATCGAGGTGGGTAATGGGATCGATCGAATTTGAGTACTCAACCGTGGTGACGGCAACCGAAGGAGAGGGTCGTGTCGAGCGGCTCCCCGCTCGGCTTACGCATGCTCCGAGTGGCCTGGAAGGTGAAGGTTTCCCGGTCAAGCGCGCTTTTGCTGGTGTGCCTATGTCGGAGCTTGACCCATTCGTCCATATGGACGAGATGGGAGAGGTCGACTATGGACCGGGCGAACCAAAAGGAACTCCTTGGCATCCACACCGTGGCTTTGAGACGGTCACCTACATGATGGAGGGGCAGTTCATTCACCAGGACTCTATCGGTGGAGGTGGAAGCCTAGGACAAGGTGACACTCAGTGGATGACCGCAGGTGCGGGAATCCTTCACATCGAGCGTCCACCTGAGGCTTTAGTGGTCCAAGGTGGTCTTTTCCATGGTCTTCAGCTCTGGGTGAACCTGCCTTCGCAACAGAAGTGGGTCGACCCTCGATATCAAGATATCGGCCATACTCAGGTAGGTTTGGGGACGAGTCCTCATCGCGATGTTCAGTTGCGTGTGATTGCAGGCGACCTTGGTGCCCTGAAAGGTCCAGGTGTCACCTATACCCCGATCAACATGGTGCACGCTACCCTTCATCCGGGTGCGAGGCTGTCATTGGATTGGCCGCGGGAGTTTAACCTACTGGTCTACATCATGGAGGGTCGACTCCAGTTTGGATCAACTCGTATAGATGCCCAGGCCTCACAGCTGGCGGTCTTTGGGGCGGGTGACTATTTTGAGCTCATGAATTCAGGTGTGACCGATGCCGAAGTGGTGTTGCTGGGGGGGCGCCCTATTGGCGAGCCAGTCGCCCACTACGGACCGTTTGTAATGAATACCCGTGCCGAACTCGAGCAGGCGATTGCAGACTTCCAAGCCGGGAGGATGGGTCAGATCCCGGTCGCTCACATCTAGCCATCGGTGGGTTCCGGTGGAAGCTAGGCTAGTTGGAGAGTTCTAAAGTTAAGGGTGGTAGCAGGTTGACGAAAGGGTGGATGTCTCGGCTCGCTGGGGTTGTGTTGACCCAACGAAAAGAGTTGCTCATCGCGTTGATCACTGCGATCCTCGGAACGGTTGCTACCCTGCTTGTGCCGATCTTCGAGGCAGCGTTCGTCGACTCGTTGGGTAGCCATCACGAACAGGTCGGATGGTTGATCGCCCTTATTGGCTTGGCGATTGCCGCCTTCGGGTTAGCATTTCTTCGCCGATTCTTCGGTGGGCGTCTTGCACTGGGTGTACAGCATTACCTGAGGACGCGTATCTTCAACCATCTTCAGCGGATTGACTTCGCCGCTCACGATACCCTACAGACAGGGCAACTCGTCTCGGAGGCGAACGCTGATGTGTCGTTGATACAGGGCCTCCTCTCCTTCTTGCCTCGGCTCTTTGGGAATGCTCTGCTCGCTCTCCTGTCTCTTGTCGTGATGGCGGTTGTCTATTGGCCTCTTGCTCTGCTGGTTGCGGTATCGTTGGTGCTGATCGGGGCAGCCTCCATTCGTTTGCGCAAGCAGATCTTCCCAGTCAGTCTGATCGCTCAACAGGAGAAGGGAGCTGTTAACGAGGTTGTCGAGGAGACGGTTCGTGGGATCGCCGTTGTAAAGGGGTCAGCGCTTGAGGACGTGCAGCTAGATCGCCTGCACCAGAGGGCAACTCGTCTCTATCGTGCAAGAGTAGCTACCATCTGGAGACAGGCCAAGCTGCAGGCATTTCTACAGTTGGTACCTCTTCTAACTGAGGCGTTGGTGATCGGGATTGGTGGATATGCAGCGATCAACGGACACCTTTCCATTGGCGCCTTTCTTCTCTTCACGACCTATATTGTCGAGCTGATTTTGCCGGTGCGTCAGCTCTCGGTGTTGGTTGCACTGTCTGAACAGGCGAGGGCGGGAGTCGAGCGTATTTTTGGGCTCTTAGACATTAACCCTGCAATCATCCAACCGGAGAACCCCTACCTTCCTGGCGAGGTGCGGGGAGCTATCGAATTTAGCGATGTCCACTTTGCCTATAAGCCAGGTGTCGCCGTTCTCGATGGACTCAGCCTCAAGGTTGAGCCGGGTGAGACGATTGCTGTCGTTGGTTCATCAGGCTCAGGTAAGTCGTCGCTTGCGCTCCTGATACCGCGTTTCTATGAACCACAGGTCGGGACGATAGCTATAGATGATGTGCCGGTGAACCAATGGGATCTTGGGGCAATTAGGCAGTCAATTGGTATCGTGTTTGAAGAGAGTTTCCTGTTCTCTGACAGCGTTCGAGCAAATATTGCGCTGGGTCGTTCCGATGTCTCTGACGACGAGATAGTAGCGGCTGCTCGCGCTGCTCGCGCCCACGAGTTTATCGAGGCTCTCCCCCAAGGCTATGACACGGTCGTAGGCGAACGGGGGGTTCGTCTCTCTGGGGGACAGCGCCAGCGGATCGCGTTGGCCCGTGCACTGGTTGGGTCGCCGCCGATCCTGATTCTCGACGATGCCACCTCCTCGGTTGACCCTGCTACCGAGGCTGAGATCTTGGATGCCATCGGCACCGTCGGCAGAGGTCGAACCATGATCCTCATCGCCCATCGTCGCTCGACCCTTCACCTCGCCGACCGCATTGTACTCATGGATCAGGGCCGGATTATTGCGACAGGCACTCATAACGAACTTTTGGCCGCCGAACCTCTCTATGTCGAACTTATGAGCGGCGAGACCGAGAGCCTTGCAGAGGCCCCGAGGATCGGCCTAGTAGAGAATGGGTCAACTACGAAAGCCGACCAGGACGCGCCTTTAACTATGCCGCGGCTGATCGATCGCTCGGTCAAGCTCGATTGGGTTGACGAACGTTTTCGCTTTGGGAGTCTATTCAAGCTCATCCGCGTTGGCGTGATCGTCGGTGCTGTGTTGGTTGCTCTCGATGCTCTCTTGAGCCTGGCCTCTCCACTCGTACTGAGATCGGGTATCGATGTCGGTGTCCTGCACCATGCGCGCTCACTGGTACTCGATGCCGCCCTCGCACTTGGGGCTGTCTCGCTGGTAGATCTCTTCGTCGTGATCTTAGAGCAAGTCATCGCTGGGCTGGCTGCCGAGAAGTTCTTGCTGCTGCTACGTTCGAGAATCTTCCAGAAGATTCTCCGCCTCGACATGGACTACTACGAGTCGGAGATGTCGGGTCGAATTATGACCCGAATGATTAGCGATGTCGACGCCTTCTCTAACTTGGTGCAGAACGGCTTGATCACGGCGTTGGTATCCGTAGTCTCATTCGGTCTCGTGTTGGCTGTGGTGCTCATCATAGCTCCGAGTATCGCTCTTGTTCTGGTCGCTAGTCTCCCGCTCACCATCGTCGCCAGTGTTATCTTTCAGCGATACTCAAATCGTGCGTACACCCTGGCTCGTGAGCGCATAGCCGCCGTCAACGCTAACTTCCAGGAGCAGGTCTCTGGCGTACGGGCATCGCGAGCCAAGAATCGTGGGCGTGAGGCGATCAATCGGTTCGATTCTCTAAGCAGCGGCTATCGCGATGCGCGTATGAATGCGCAAAAGGCGATCTCGATCTACTTTCCGTTTCTGCTCATGCTCGCTGATGTTACCACGGCGCTCACTCTGTTGTTTGGAGGGAGCCAAGTCTTGCACCATACGCTTGCAGTGGGGACTCTACTTGCTGCAACCCTGTATGTCAACCAATTTTTCTCTCCGATCCAACAGTTGTCACAGACCTTTGATCAGTTCCAACAGGCGAGAGTGGCTGCTCGTCAGATTCGGAGGTTGATGGCCCGAGATATCTCTATCCATCCGGCTGAGCACCCGGTTGAGCTCACGAACATTCAAGGTGCCATCTCCTTCCGGAGCGTCACCTTCCAGTACCCGCAGGCTGAGGTTCCTTCATTAGATGCGGTATCGTTTGACGTTGCCGCCGGTACTCGAGTCGCCTTTGTGGGCGAGACAGGGGCAGGAAAGTCGACGATCGCAAAGCTCTTAGTAAGGTTTTATGATCCGACGGCGGGTGCTATCCACATCGATGGAGTCGCTCTGACGGATCTAGATCTCATCAGCTATCGTCGTCAAGTTGCCTATCTGCCTCAGGAGCCTTTCCTTTTTACCGGCACTATCGCTGATAACGTCTCCTTTGTTCGCCCAAATGTCTCAGCTGCTGAGGTCGAGCGCGCCTGCCGCATGGTTGGATTGGGCAGTTTCCTTGATCACCATGACGAAGGGGTCGGCTATGAGATCGGCGATCGTGGAGTGCGGCTCTCCGCTGGCCAGAAGCAGTCGGTAGTGTTAGCTCGGCTGATCATACAAGATCCTACGATCGTGATTCTAGATGAGGTCTCATCTTCACTAGATCTTGTCGTAGAGGCGCAGATGCAGACTGCGCTCGACGAGGTTCTTGCTGGCCGGACCACGTTTGTTATAGCGCACCGTCTCTCCACGTTGTTAAAGGCGGATCAGATCTATGTCCTGTCTCACGGTGTAATCGTCGAACAAGGCACTCACGCTGATTTGATTGGACAAGGTGGCCAGTACGCCTCGCTCTGGGAACTCTCCGCCTGAGCTTTTTGGTGATCTCTTAGTGCCTTCTATTGTGGCGGTTAAGATTGTCTGACCACTCCAACGTGTACCTCCATCGTTGAGCTACCGATGCCACTGTAAATCCCGATCAGTGGAGGGACGTCGGTGTAGTCGCGCCCGCGGCCGACTACGACGTAGCGTTCGGGTTCGACCTCGCGATTAGTTGGGTCGAGCGCTAACCATGAACCTACCCACGCCTCGACCCAAGCATGGCTCTCCGCGTCGATCACCTCGCCAATCGAGGCTTCTTGATCTGGGTAGTAGTAGCCCGAGACGTAGCGAGCTGGGATGCCGAGCCGGCGAAGAAAGCCTATGCATAGATGCGCGAAATCTTGGCATACTCCTTTGCGAATCGACCAAGCCTCGATCGCCGAAGTGGAGACGGCTGTTGAACCAACCTCGTAGGTGAGTCGTTCATGAACGAGATCTGAGGCTCCCTGTGCAGCATCACGCGGCGTTGCACTACCTCGGAGAAGGTCTAGCGCAGTAAGCACCTCGTCCGTATCCCCGATAAGCGTCTTGTCGGTGGGATCTATATACTCGGCGAAGGCGTCGTCGAAGACGGGATCGCGGTAGTGCGGCCAAGAGGGCGATTCTGGTTCTGTTAGCGGTCCGGTGCCAGTTTGAACCTGAGACCGTGCGATGATGGAGAGTTCGTGGTGAGGCTGATGCACCTCAAAGACGTGGGTGAGAGTGCCCCAGTAGTCTTGGTATTCAAGAACATGCGCGGACGGCGTAACTAATAGGTGTCTTTGAAGAACGAACTGGGAGCGGTCAGATTGGGGGAGCATTCTCGCCTCGTTGAACGAACCTCCGGAGGGCTCCGAGTAGCGGTAGCGAGACGTGTGTTCGATGGAGAGAATCCAAGTCATCACAGGCTCCGCGGAAGGATGTTAGCAACTTCACGCTGCCATGACTGGCCACGAGCCTGCCCGAAGTACTGCTGGGTTATCGCGTCCGATGCGAGCGAGCATGAGAGGCTGAGGTCTTCGAGCAGTGTCTCAATCCGTGTTGTCAGATCCTCACGGGTGAGGAACGATATGGTGGCACGGGCTTGGCCGAGAATTCGTTGCGCTGGAGCAGGTGGAGCACTTCGATGGGTGTCAGGGGCGATGCGATCGAGGCAGCGTTCGGCGGTCATGAGGCCAAACTGGACGCTGCGAGGGAAGAGCCGGTCGACGAGTAGAAACTCAAGTACGTACTCCGGTTCAACCTGTCCGTGGTAGGTGCGGATATAGAACTCATAGGCAGAGCAGTACTTTAAAGTGGTGACCCAATCTCGACTCTCGGGGGCGAAAACAAGCCGGAACTTTAGCAGGCGAAGTGTCATGTCGACGCGTTCGATGAATGTTCCAAGCTGAAGAAATTGCCAACCATCATCTCGAGGGAAGCTCTCGTCGAGGAGACCCACCGTGATAGCCACTCGCTCGTGGGCGAGACGCACATAACGAAAGAACTCCGAGAGCGAGGTGCTACGGCGAGGCATTTTAACTAGGAGTCGGTCAGCGATGTTGATCGCCTCATAGACTTCGCTAGGGAGGAGCTCTCGCAGGCCACCGGCGTTTCTTCTCGCGGCTACGATTGAGGATGCGATTGAATTTGGGTGTTCGGTGGAGAAACCTA
>DAHXNM010000337.1 GCA_027365375.1 Ferrimicrobium sp.
GTAGACAAGGCCAGTCTCGTTATCTCCGAAGACCTGAGCCGTCCTATCGCCAAGAAACAGCCGTGGAAGAAGTACAACAGAAGAATGTCCACATGGGCCAGGGGCACACTAGCCGAAGCCCTCGAATCTACAACCAAGCAGCGTAAAGCGAGGCATGTACTCGTGAATGCGGCCTATACATCGCAAATGGACTCCAACACACATCTACTGGAAGGTAGGCGTGAGGCGGATAAGTTTTACTGCGCAAACGGGGATGTTCTCCAGGCTGACTTCAACGCTGCTTTGAACCTGCTACATAGATACTCCGATCAAGAGATCACTCTCTATACCCCTCACAGGGAAGTTCGACGTATCTTGCTAGCGCGTTCATCCGGCGCAACTGAGCGTCAAGTGGCATGAGTTGCAAGAGACCAGAATCTCTTATCAACCGTGTGCGGATAAGCCTAACGACTTTGAGCAATTATGCTCAGGTTTTTGGGAGCAGCAGGATGTAGTCCATGGGTTGAGGTGTCTGCTAGCCTTGGAACCCATGCGAACATCCGAACTCGTCTTTAAGAGTCTGCGCGAGACCCCTCAGGATGCTGAGGCCGCTTCTCACAAGCTGTTGCTTCGTGGCAACTATATCCGTCGGTTGACGAGTGGCGTCTACAGTTTTCTTCCTCTGGGTTACAGGCTCCTCCGCAATGTCGAGCGAATCATCGAGGAGGAGTTTGATCGGGTGGGCGCTGCGGAGCTGCTCTTGCCGGCGCTTCAGCCGGTAGAGATCTGGCGGGCGACGGGCCGGATCGAAAAAATGGCCGATGTCCTCTTTGGCGTCGAGGGTAAGTCCGGCTCATTCGTTCTTGGCCCCACTCACGAAGAAGCGGTCATCGAGGCGATGAACCCTGATATCGAGAGCTATCGCGATCTACCAAAGCTCGTCTATCAGCTGCAGACGAAGTTCCGCGATGAGCCTCGAGCGCGATTTGGGCTCATGAGAACTCGTGAGTTCATCATGGCCGATGGTTACTCCTTTGATGCTGACCGGGATGAGATGCGTGCTTCGTATCAAAAGTTTTACGGTGCATATCTTGCTATTTTTGCACGACTGGGGTTGCTGGCTGAGCCTGTCGAGGCGGACGCGGGCTCTATTGGCGGAGATGTGAACCACGAGTTTATGGTCGCCTCCATCATAGGAGAGGATCATTTTGCCCGTTGTGAGGGCTGTGGTTATCAGGCAAACATCGAGGCGGCACGGGCTGGAGATCGCCAGGCTGTCGAGGTGGACGGTGAGATTGAGCCGAAAACGTACTCGACACCCAATGCGCCAGGCATCGAGAGTGCAGTAGCGGCGCTGCAAGCACTCGGGGTTGACGTAGAGATAGGCGGCATGATCAAGTCGATGCTTTTGATCGATGAAGCGGGCAGGCCAGTGCTCGCATTACTTCCTGGGGATCGGTCGCTGAAGGTTCCTCACGGGATGCGTCTCGCCGACGACACCGAGATGGCCGGATTTGCCAAGGGTTATATAGGACCGCAGGGGCAGTCACCCCGGATGCAGGTTCTTGCTGATCCGTTGATAAGGACGCGGCCAAGCTGGGCGAGTGGGGCCAACGAACCCGGCTCTCATACCGTGGGCCTTCGGCTAGGTGTTGATTTCAGTGTTGATCGTTTCGAGGATCTTGCTGTGGTTGAGGATGGGGATCCGTGTCCTCGGTGTGGCGTCGCTCTGTCGCTCCTCCGTTCGGTCGAGGTGGGTCATACCTTCCAACTCGGGTTGACCTACTCTGCAGTGCTTCCACAGGCTCGTTTCCGCTCGGTTTCTGGCGAGGAACTACCATATTGGATGGGTTGTTACGGGATCGGAGTCACCAGAATCCCAGCCGTAGTCGCCGAACAGTACGGCTCGTTGGATGGTGATGCAGTGGTTTGGCCCGTCGAGGTAGCTCCATTTGTCGTCAGTATTGTTGGGGTGGGCGCGACTAAGGACAATCAGGTTGCCGAGACGAGCGCAAGACTGCATGCTTCGATCTCTGAGGCTGGGTTGTCGGTACTCATAGAGGACCGTAACGTCTCAACAGGGGTAGCCATGCGTGATCTCGAACTCATCGGGTCACCAATATTTTGTATCGTCGGTGCTCGATCATTGGCCAAGGGCGTTGTAGAGGTGCGAGACCGTATCCACGACAGAACTATCGAGGTCGCCCTCGACGAGGTGGTGGAGACCGTTGTTCGCCTCGGCAGAGAGCTCGCATCTGAACGACGATAGCAACGGCTATACTGATGAAGGATTATTCGTAGTATTGGGACTGCGTGGGCGTGAGCCCACGTTTTTTGTTCAAGTCGATAGGTGAAAGGAGGATGCATGCTATCAGGTCAAGCATTCATCGAACTCCTCGATCCAGTGGTTGCACCGATGGATTTACAGGTGCTTTCGGCGACCTGGCATTCGCGAGTGTTGGATCTAAGACTGGAGCACTTCGATGCATCTGCCCCCTCACTTGACGAGATTGCTCAGGCCTCCAAGCTAGTTTCGATCGCACTCGATGATATCGAGGATTTGGCTGAAGACACCTACACACTAGAGGTGTCGAGTCCGGGTCTCGAACGGCCGTTAGTGCGACTCGCGCACTTTCGATGGGCGATAGGACGCACCGTTAGATTCACTTCGAATGACGGAGTCGTCGAAGGAGTGTTGGTGCGGGTTGTTGATGAGACAGATCCTCGTATCGAGGTAGAGGTGGATGGCAGCTCTCGGAGCTTCTCGTTGCGAGAGGTTGATAAGGCTACGACTGTCTTTCAGTGGGGCGCGAAGAGTACAAAGAACGATGGAAGGAGGCAGGTCGGTGGCGCGTGACAATCAGGATTTCATGGATGCTCTCGAGGTGATAGCGCGAGAGAAGGGCCTGACGATAGAGACTCTACTTGAATCGTTAGCGAATGCCTTGGTGGCAGCGTACAAGCGAATGCCAGGCGCAGCTGATGAGGCGTACGTGGAGATCGATCCAGACAATGGTGAGATTCGGGTTTTTGGGCAAGAGCTAGATGACGACGGCAATGTAGTGCGCGAATGGGAGGACACGCCGAAGGATTTTGGGCGGATTGCGGCACAGACAGCCAAGCAGGTCATGTTCCAAAAGATCCGCGATGCAGAACGCGACTTGAAGTACGAAGAGTATGCAGGTCGTGAAGGCGATGTCGTTACCGGGGTCGTGTCGCAGATGGACACCCGTTTTACCCTCTTGGACTTAGGTAAGATTGAGGCGATCATGCCCCACACCGAGTGTCCTCCAAATGAGCGTTACTCCATAGGGCAGCGAATCAAGGCCTATATCGTCGAGGTGCGCAAGACCGCCAAAGGTCCCCAGATCGTGGTGTCGAGAACGCACCCGGGCTTGGTAAAGCGACTCTTTGAACTTGAGGTTCCAGAGATTGCCTCTGGAGTTGTCGAGATCAAGGCGATCGCTCGCGAGCCTGGCCACCGTAGCAAGGTAGCGGTTTGGTCGAACGATGATGGGGTAGACCCAGTCGGCGCTTGTGTAGGTTCACGCGGCTCTAGGGTGCGGATGGTCACTAACGAGCTGATGGGTGAGAAACTTGATATCGTCCCATTCTCGGAGGATGTCGTCGAGTATCTTGAGCGCGCTATACAACCCGCATACGCCCTTGAGGTGCGTATCGACGAGGTTGCTGGCTCTGCGCTCATCGTGGTCGGGGATGATCAACTCTCACTCGCCATCGGTCGAGAGGGGCAGAACGCTCGCTTGGCTGCACGACTCAGTGGGCTACACATCGATGTGCGCGCAGAGACCGAGGTGGCAGCGCTTGACCGTGAGGCTGCTAGTGCTGGTGACTACTTCGACGACTCGCTTGATAGCGAGACCTTGGATGAGGATAGCGATCCGGCAGGAGCCGATGATCAATCTACGACGGAGGACTTGGGAGCTGTCGATGACGCAACCGAGGCTACGACAGAGATCGAGAGCTCGGCGCCCGACGGTGAGGTCTCCCTGGAGGAGTGATGATGGCTCGCAGTAGGCGGGTCGTTGTGAGGATGTGTGTTGGCTGCCGGCAGCGGCGTCCAACGTCGCAGCTGATTCGGCTTGCGTGGCACGAGGACGACGTCCGTCTTGGTGTCAAGAACGGTAGAGGTGCATGGTTGTGCGCTGGTTCTCGGGAGTGCGCCGAGGGGGCCCTCAAGGGCGGACGTTTGTCGAAGGCACTAAGGACTGCCATTTCTCCGGCTAGACTGGCTGGGTTAAAGGACTCCTTTGGCGCCTGAAGTAGGTCATGATAAAGATTGAAAGTGACTCAGGCGGCGTAGGCGTTGAGTCGATACAGTGGAGGTCAGGTTTCGTCGTTGGCTAAGAAGTTACGAGTTTATGAGATTGCGAAGGAGTTGAACCTCTCCAACAAGGAGGCACTTGACTTGTGTCTCGCGCTTGGGATAGATGTCAAGTCGCACTCCTCTAGCGTTGAGGAGGCTCATGCGGATCGCGTACGTCGGCGTGCCCAGCGTGAGGGAATCGGCATCTATGGGTCCGAGGCAGAAAGTACCCCCTCGGAGCCAGAAGAGGCCGTTGCTGACCCCCCCGTGACCGCTCCATCTGAACCCCCCGTGGAACACGTAGAGGCAAAACCTCAAGAGGATGAGGATAAGAGAGACCTAGCTGCAGTGATTGCGCAAGAGTCTGCCAAGCGTGAAGAGGCCGAACGCGTAGCGATTGCTAACGCTGGCAAGCTTGCTCGTGAGGCCACTGAGCAACAGGCGGCCACACGTCCAAAGCCAGCACCGGTTTCGCCATCCGGGCAGCCGGTACCACCTCCGCCGGCTCGTAAGCCCCAGCCACTTACTTCATTTTGAGGGCGACCGATCCCACCACCACCTCGCCCAGCGGCTAATCCTGACCCTCGTGGTCGCCGGCCGGCTCGCCCTCCGCGTGAGGGAGGCAGGCCGCCTATGCCACCAAGGACCGGTCGACCTGACGATCGCCCAGCCCGTCCGGCTGGACCGAATGATCGCCCGCCACGTAGTGATCAGGCTGGTGCACGTACTGGTCCGGGCTCGGGTCCATCCACCGGTGGTGGGTTCCGTGGCTCGCCTCCGCCCCGAGGTGGAGGCAGGGGTGCCCCTACACGTGGTCCGGGAGGGCCGATGCAGGCACCTCGCGGCCGTGGTCGCGGTGGCCCAAAGTCTAAGAAGCGGGTGTCTCGCAAAGAGTACGAAGAGCTTGAGCCAACGACGGTATCGAGTTACGTTCCTTCGAATGCACCGATACCTGACCATGAAGTTATTATCGAACGTGGATCCACGGCTCAAGAGGTTGGTCCGAAGCTCAATCGCTCAGCCGGTGATTTGATCAGATTCTTGTTGTTGCAAGGTGAGATGGTGACCGCGACTCAGTCGTTATCAGACGAGATGATTGAGCTCTACGCCGCTGAACTTGGCGCAGAGATTCGCATGGTCGACGCCGGTCAAGAGCAGGAGGCGATGCTCGCGGCGCGTTATCTAGACGTCGATGACACCGAGGATGAGCACGCAGTAGTGGCTCGCCCGCCTGTCGTCACCGTTATGGGACACGTCGATCATGGAAAGACTTTACTACTCGACCGAATCCGGAACTCAAACGTTGTGGCCGGCGAGGCTGGGGGTATCACCCAGCATATAGGTGCCTATCAGGTCGAGCTCGGCGGTGGGCAGGTGACGTTTAGCGATACACCTGGACACGAGGCGTTCACCGCTATGCGAGCACGTGGAGCTGGGGTGACCGATATCGTCATCTTGGTGGTCGCTGCCGACGATGGTGTCATGCCGCAGACGATCGAGGCGATCGATCACGCTAAGGCGGCTGGAGTTCCAATTATCGTCGCGTTGAATAAGATCGATCGAGCTGACGCCGATCCCAACAGAGTGCTCCAGCAGTTGTCTGAGTACAACCTGGTGCCGGAGAAGTGGGGTGGGGACACGATCGTCGTTGAGATCTCCGCACTGCAAAACTTAGGAATCGACGACCTGCTTGAGCAGATATTGGTGCTCGCTGAAGTGTTGGAGTTGGACGCTAACCCAACCGGTCATGCACGTGGTACCGTTCTTGAGGGCCACCTCGATGTCGGGCGAGGACCAGTGGCTACGATACTCGTGCAGTCGGGTACGCTTCGAATTGGTGACTCTATGGTTGCTGGACAAGCTTGGGGCAAGGCTAAGGCACTAGTTGATGATCGTGGAAACAAGGTCGACATCGCTGGACCATCGGTTCCAGTGCAGGTACTTGGTTTCTCAGAGGTTCCAAGTGCTGGTGATCAGTTCCGGGTTACCAATGAGATCGCGAGCGCTAGAGAGGTTGCCGAGTCACGTGAGCAGCGGCTACGGCTTGCAGCAAATGCGAACCGGGCCATCGGAAGTTCCGGTATCAAGCTAGAGGATCTGTTCGAGCAGATTCAAAAGGGCGACGTTCCTGTGCTGAACATCATCCTTAAAGCTGACGTACAGGGGAGTCTTGAGGCACTCGCTGATGCTCTCGGCAAGCTAGGTCGTGACGAGGTTGGCCTCGCTATCATCCATAAGGCCGTCGGCGGCGTTACTGAGAATGATGTGGCCCTTGCAGCCGCCTCTGATGCGCTTATCATTGGATTCAACGTGCGTCCGGATCGACGGGCTCGCGAGGCGGCAGAGCTCGCCCACGTCGAAGTCCGTACCTATGAGATCATCTACAAGGTGATTGAGGATATTGAGTCGGCGGTTGTCGGCATGCTCAAGCCAGAGTACGAAGAGGTCGTAACTGGTGAGGCTGAGGTGCGCGAGGTCTTCAGGATTCCACGGGTCGGTGCGATAGCGGGTTGTTATGTTCGTTCAGGCGTCATCACCCGAGGCTCGCACGTACGCTTCCTGCGCGACGGTGTGATTCTTTGGAAGGGCAACGTGGTCTCGTTGCGGAGATTCAAGGACGATGTCCGTGAGGTCAATGCAGGCTTCGAGTGTGGTGTTGGACTATCTGACTTTCAGGATCTGCACGCCGGTGACCTGATCGAGACCTTCGAGCTTCGTGAGATCGCTAGGGAGTAGCTGACGAATGGCTACAAGGGGTTCGCATAGATACGAGAGAGTCGACCGAGTATCGCGGCTTTTGCAGGAGGTAATCGCCTGGGAGCTTGAGCGAATTGGTGATATCGACGACCGCGTAGAGCTGCTTACCATAACCGAGGTGCGGGTTCGTCCGGATCTGCGCTCCGCGCTGGTCTTTTTCGCCTCGCTTCCCGAAGAGGCGGAGCTCGCCCTCGATGAGCATCGCATCGAACTTCAGGCAGCTATTGCGCGCCAGGTCCGGATGAAGCGTACGCCACAGCTGCGCTTCGTCGTCGACGATGTCTTGGCAGCATCTGAGGAGATTGAGGCCGTCCTTCGTCGTCACGACCAACAGCTTGGTTAACCGAGTGGCGGAGGCAGGTGGGTTTTATGCCCTCGATAAGCCGGTTGGCATAACCTCTCAGCGGGCACTGAGTATCGCCAAGAGGCAGCTCAAGGTGCGCAAAGCCGGGCATAGCGGAACCCTTGATCCTCTCGCCTCTGGTCTACTGATTGTAGCCGTCGGATCCTGGTCTCGTTTGCTCGCCTTTGTGCTCGGGGCTGACAAGGTCTATCGCGGTGTAGTCCGTTGTGGACTGCGCACCGATAGCCTTGATGTCACCGGGGCAATCCAGGGTTTTCGGCCTGTGCCTGCTGGTATCGACGCGGTAGTAGTGCGACAAGAGCTCCAGAGGTTCAAGGGTCCGATTCAACAGCTCCCGCCGGCCTTTAGCGCACTCAAAGTCAATGGAGTGCGCGCATACGAGCTCGCACGTGCTGGGTCGGAGGTGGCGTTAGAGCGACGTTCGGTGGTGATCCACGATATCGAGCTCCTAGGTCTTACTCGGTCGGGTCCATTTCTCGATGTTGAGCTACGAATTGCGTGTTCATCAGGAACATATATTCGCTCTATCGCCAGGGATCTTGGTGAGCTTCTCGGTACGGGTGCGACGTTGTTGTCACTTCGACGCGAGTCGATTGGCGAGGTCACTCTAGACGCTGCGAGCGATCCGATGGCGATCGCGCGAGAGGATCGGCTACCGCTATCGGCGGTTTTCCCGAGCTTTGGGCGCTACGAGATAGGTGGAGATATTCTCGGCATGGCTCGTCATGGCCATGCAATCGACCTGCCGGTAGAGCTCGCCGACTTCGAACAGGTACTCGTCCTTGCTGCCGGAGCTGAGCCTGAGTACCGGCGACTCGTAGGAGTCTATCGAAATGAGGCCGATAGGCTGAAGCCGTTGCGAGTTGTACCAGAAGAGGTGGCTCAATGATAGAGGTTCTGAGTTCGACGTCACCGTCGTATTCGCTTGAAGGGTCGGTGGTCACAATCGGCGCTTTTGATGGTCTCCATCGAGGCCATCTCCAGCTTCTAAAAGAGGCTAGCGCTGAGGCTGATAGACGATCCTTGCCTCTGGTGGTGGTCACATTTGATCAGCATCCGATGAGGGTGTTTGCACCCGATCGTGCCCCGCGTTTGTTGATGGGTCCACTCGTTCGTCATCATCTGCTTGAGTCCTTCGGTGTTGATGTACTCTATCTTCTCCATTTCGATCAAGAGCGGGCGGCCCAGCCAGCAGCTGAGTTCGTCGATCAAGTCCTGGACGAGACGCTGTCAGCGGTGGCCGTCTATGTTGGGGAGAACTTTAGCTACGGTGCCAAAGGTGCTGGTTCGATAGCCGACCTCGCGCAGCAGGGTATGACTTTGGGGTTTACAGTGCACGGCACTCGTCTGCTGACGGTCGGAGAGGTAGACGACTCGACATCGCTTGAACCCTCCACTGTCATCTCGGCGACGCTGATTCGATCTCTAGTGCAGGAGGGTCGTCTGGAGCTAGCGAATCTGCTGCTTGGACACCCATTTGGGCTTGAAGGGGTCGTCGTCTCGGGCGATCGAAGGGGTCGCACCCTTGGTTTCCCGACGGCAAATATTAGCTTAGATGATGGGTTCGTGAGACCACCTGATGCGGTCTATGCCGGCTACACCTACCTCGGTGGGCAGCGGTATCCATTGGCGATTTCGCTTGGAACACGGCCGATGTACTACCCGGACGGAGGTGTTCGACTCCTGGAGGTCTTTGTGGTAGGGGCGGATGAGGATCTTTACGGACGCGAGATCCCAGTCTTTTTCGTAGCCAAGCTTCGAGATCAGCATGTATTTGACTCGGAGTCCGTCTTTCGGGAACAAATGGAGCGCGATGTCCAAGATGCGGTCGCAGTAGTGGAGGCCTGGCCGTCGTGTTCGCTCTAAGCCGCTATGATGGTCGCCGTACTTGTAAGTTAAACGTCAATCTGGCGGGTCCAGATCTAGAAGAGGAATGACTACGTATGTCAACCAAGCAAGATGTCATTACGAGCTATCAGACTCGTGAGGGTGATACCGGTTCCCCAGAGGTTCAGGTTGCCATTCTTACCGATAGGATAGCTCAGCTTACTGAGCATCTCAAGGTGCACAAGGGTGACCATCACTCGCGCCGTGGACTGATGATGATGATTGGAAGGCGTCGACGACTTCTTGACTACCTGCGTGACCAAGACGTTGAGCGCTACCGTACTTTGATATCCCGTCTTGGCTTGCGCCGCTAGTCGCGTTTGCTTTAGAATCAGCAATCGTAAATAAGGAGAAATATGTCGGCAATCAGTGTCGAGCGTCAGTTCACGGGTATGGATACCCTGATTCGTTTTGAAACCGGACTTCTTGCCCCTCAGGCTCATGGAGCCGTTGTGGCCCAGCTTGGCGACACCATGGTGCTTGCTACGGCCACCACCAGTAAGCAGCCTAAGGATGGAATCGACTTCTTCCCACTCACGGTGGACGTCGAGGAGCGGATGTATGCCGCTGGAAAAATCCCAGGTTCGTTCTTTCGCCGAGAGGGTCGCGCCAGCGATCAGGCCATCTTGACGTGTCGATTGATCGATCGTCCGTTGCGCCCTTGTTTCCCTGATGGTTTTCGTAACGACGTTCACGTCGTGGTTACCATTCTCGGTGCCGACATGGTGAATCCGCACGATGTTCTATCTATAAATGCTGCCTCGGCGGCGCTCATGATGTCGGGCATCCCGTTCCAAGGACCTATCGGAGCGGTGCGCATCGCTTTGGCGGCAGATGGAAGATGGATACCGTTCCCGACCTATCAAGAGGGTGATGAGAGCTCATTCGAACTCGTAGTCGCTGGACGCATGACCAGTGACGGCTCCGATGTTGCCGTCATGATGGTCGAGGCCGGAGGTACGGAGTGCACCTGGAAGGCTTACGAGTCTAAGGGTGCGATCCCTACTGAGGAGGTAGTCGCCGCCGGACTTGTCGAGGCTAAGCGTTGGATCGCTGAGTCGATTGCTCTGCAAAAAGAGCTGATCGCGAAGGCTACCCCAAGAGAACCGATGAGTTGGACCCCGGTCGCGGACTATAGCGATGAGATTGCGCAAGCCGTCCAGGCTTCGGCTCGAGCCAGGCTCGTTACCGCCAATGCCATCTCCGACAAGCTCGAGCGAGCCAGCGCGATCGAGAGCATCAATGCAGAGGTTCAAGAGGCAGTCTCTTCGCAGTTCGAGGATCAGGCAGGCGCTATCAAGGCGGCACTTCGTTCTCTCCTAAAGGCTGTGGTACGAGAGCGAATCGTCAACGATGGAGTCCGCATAGATGGTCGTGATACCTCGACGATTCGACCTTTGTCGGCCACCGTTGGACTTATTCCTACTGCTCATGGCTCTGGAATGTTTCAGCGCGGTGAGACGCAGGTACTCAACGTGTGTACTCTTGGGATGCCACGTATGAATCAGCAGCTCGATACGCTCGGAGTCGAGGACTCCAAGCGGTACATGCACCACTACAACATGCCGCCATTTGCCTCCGGTGAGCCAGGGTTTATGCGCGGGCCTAAGCGTAGGGAGATCGGTCACGGGCTGCTTGCCGAGCGAGCGCTCGCCCCGGTAGTCCCCTCCGAAGAGGAGTTTAGCTATGCTTTGCGCCTCGTATCTGAGGTGTTAAGCTCCAACGGCTTGACCTCGATGGCTTCGGTCTGTGGTTCTACGCTGTCGCTGATGGATGCAGGGGTCCCGATCAAAGCGCCTGTTGGCGGCATCGCTATGGGTCTGATCTACGAAGATGGCAAGTACGTCACCCTCACCGATATTCTCGGAGCTGAGGATGCCTTCGGAGATATGGATTTCAAGGTGGCAGGGACTCGTGAGTTCGTCACGGCACTGCAGCTAGATACCAAAATCGATGGTATTCCAGCCGAGGTGTTAGCTGCTGCTCTAAAGCAAGCTCATACCGCGCGTATGCAGATTATTGACGTCATCGAGCAGACACTCTCTGCTCCTCGCGCCGAGGTCGCAGCGACGGCGCCGCGCATCGTCACTATCCAGATTCCAATGGATAAGATTGGCGAGATCATCGGTCCAAAGGGCAAGAACATCAACGCGATGCAACTCGACACCGGGTGTGATATCTCGGTTGATGATGATGGTAGCGTTGGTCGCGTCGTCATTGGCTCCAAGGACGGCGAGATGGTCAAGGAGGTTCAGCGACGCATAGAACTTATCCTGAATCCACCGGAGGCTACCTTAGGCGCTGTCTATCTTGGAAAGGTAGTCGGAATTACCAAGTTTGGCGCCTTTGTCAATATTCTCCCCGGCCGTGATGGGCTCGTTCATATCTCCAAGTTGGGGCGTGGCAAGCGTGTCGACCGAGTAGAGGACGTACTAGAGCTCAATCAGGAGATCTCGGTCAGAGTAGATGAGATCGATCCATCAGGCAAACTGGCCCTCTCGTTGGTTGATGAGGATGCTGGTTCTGGTGAAGCGGCTGTTCACACTGCTGCTCCTGTCAGTAAGCAATCCGTGCCTGCTGGACCGTCGAATCGTGTCTCGTTCGAGGACTCCTTTGAGACCGAGCTAGCGCGCGAGATTGGTGATCTCGGCTAGTTAAGTGTTAGAGAAGTGATCCAAGCTGACCCGGCCTTTTGTGCTGGGTCGGCTTCGTTTTGGCTGCGAATTGATCCAGTGTGGCCTAAGGCATCGATTCGCGACCGGCCTGGGCCCAAACGCTAATTCCCATTCTTTTTCTCTATGCGTTGCCAATACGGCTTGAGTCGGTTGCTCCAGTTGTGGCATAGAGTTTGGCCCAGAGTAGGGCATACGGTTGGGTTCGTTTGGACAGTCGGAGGGATTATCGCTACCGAGGGCATTCGTGGGTGTGGCTCTGTAATCGTGGCTTGGCTGAAGCTCCCGCTAGCATGACTGACATGCGAATTGGAGTGCTCGGTGCAGGTGGTAAGGTTGGTTCCAGTGTCTGTCGCGCGATTCTTGAGGAGCCTCGGTACGAGTTGGTCGCGGCTGTCGACCCGAAGCTGGCTGGGATTGATCTCGGGCAGATGCTTGGAAGGAACGCCGCCGGGCTCATCGCACGTCGCGACGTCGAGGCTTTGATCGCCGAGGCGCCAGAGGTGGTGATAGATTTCACCGAGGCCCGTGCCTCCTTTCATAACCTGGTCAAGCTTGCAGAGGCTCAGATACCTGCAGTAGTGGGAACGACGGGATTTACTGACGACGAGATGACACGCCTTAGCGAGGCATTCTCTGGTGTGGGTTGTGTGATTGCATCTAACTTCTCGATTGGCGCCATCTTGATGATGCGTTGTGCCGCTTTGTGTGCGCCGTTTTTCGAGAGCGTGGAGATCGTGGAGGCGCATCATGATCAGAAGGTTGATGCACCGTCGGGAACAGCGCTAGAGACCGCTAAGCGGATAACGGAGGCGCGTCAGTTGGCTAGTGAACCCCGATTTCTCCAAGATAGGACGAGTAATCTAAAAGTAGAGGGTGCACGCGGAGGGGTTGTCGATGGAGATGTACATGTCCACTCTTTACGTCTTCGTGGGGCCGTCGCCCACCATGAGGTTATCTTTGGAACCGCTAGTCAGACGCTGACGATCCGTCATGATTCTCATGATAGATCGTCGTTTGTGCCCGGTGTGTTGTTGGCTGTCGATCGAGTTACTGGGCTCGATCGGCTGGTCTTTGGGATCGATGGCTTTCTTGGCCAAGATTGACGCCTTCCAGTGGGTGATGGCGCCAGGAAGGTAGGCGCTAGCGAAAATGTCGCTAGCGAAAATGTCGCTAACGAAAATGGCGCTAAGAGTTATCGAAATGAGAGAGGGGAGGTAGCCGCTAATGCTGGCGAGATTTGGTCCTGTGTTG
>DAHXNM010000345.1 GCA_027365375.1 Ferrimicrobium sp.
CGGGAGTATCGGTACCAAAACGAGAGAGAAGCTGGTCGTATCTTCCGCCTCCGCCGATTGAGCCCGACCATTTCGGATGGATGATCTCGTAGACCGTCGACGTATAGTAGCCAATCCCTCGGACGATCAGCGGGTCAAAGACCACCGCAACATCACGAACAGAGGTGGTGACGTGTTGCTGAATCGCACTTAGGTTAGCTACCAGCGCCTTGGGTACGCCAAGATCGGCCAAAGCTTTGAGACTCGACGCCTCGCTCAACTCTCCGAGCACCGTCACTAGATGCGTAGCCTGCTCTGCGGCTATCCCCTTCTCCTGAAGTTCGGCGACAACTTCGGCGATGCTCTGCTTATCGAGCTTATCGAGCGCGATCATGACACCGGTGAAGCGATCATCAGGTATCTCCAGCTTGTGGAGCAGGAACTCAAGGATCCTCCGATCGTTCAGGCGGATCTCGAATCCCTCTAACCCGATCTTATGGAGTGCAGAGGTGGCAGCGATCAACAACTGCACCTCCGCCAGATAACTGGGGTCGCCGAGGACGTCGATATCTGTCTGCAGGAACTGACGGAACCGTCCTCGTTGCGGACGCTCAGCACGAAACACTGGCCCAAGCTGCATGGCATAAAATGGCTTCGGCAACTTCGACTGGTTGATCGAATAGAAACGAGCAAGAGGAACGGTTAGGTCGAAACGAAGTGCAGCATCCGCGAGGTCATCGTCGCTGCCAGCGAGCGCCGCATCCAAACGATCACCACGTTTCAAGACCTTGAACATCAATTTCTCATTCTCACCGGCACCAGAGCTCGTCAAGGTCTCCATCGTCTCCACTACAGGAGTCTCGATCTCAAAAAATCCGTGCTCACGGTAGGCTTCACGAATCACCTGGAGCGTGTGCAGCCTAACTCCGGCTTCACCAGGCAGAACATCTCTCATTCCCCTCATCGGGCGAGGCGCTTGCATAATTACCTCCTCCCTCAAATCTTAAGGCACGTCTGAGGAATCCAGTCCTCTCAACTCGACTCCAATGGAATATCGGCTGCACAGCTTTGTTGCTGATGTCGAAGGTTTGCCATTGATGATGCCAAAGGGGATGTCGAGGGTTCACCATCGATGATGCCGAAGGGGAGGAAGCTAAAATGAACGTCCGACTAGCAGTTGTGGGGCTTGGATTGGCTGGGCTTGCGCTTGCAGCCTGTGGATCAACCAGCTCAACGACGAGTTCTACCAAATCAACAACAACAAGTTCGAATGCCTCGACGATTAGCACGGGCGCGACTGTCGCCACCTCGAGCTCATCAGGCTATGGAACCATCCTCACATCAAAGGCCGGACAGACCTATTACGTCTTCACTGGAGACACAAAGGGCAAGTCGAACTGCACTGGCGCATGTGCAAAGGCCTGGCCGCCAGTGACCGGAACGCCGGCGGTTTCCGGAGGAGCATCTTCGAAGCTTGTAGGAAGCATCACTCGCTCGAATGGGAAAAAACAGGTGACTTACAACGGTCACCCTCTCTATACCTTCGCGAGCGACAGCGGTCCACATCAGGTAAGTGGCGAGGGTATCAATGCCTTTGGGGGCTACTGGTATGTGATCAGCCCTGCAGGAAAACCAGTCACCTCGAGCGGCAGTGGTGGAGCAACTTATTCGTCGAGCTCGAGTAGCAGCTCCAAGTCGGGTAGCGGTTGGTAGGGCTGCCCCCCAACTTCATCTTCCAACACCTGGATGGCTTAGTGTTGCCGTATCTAGGATGGCAGGGCGCGCAGCCGCCCAACATCTATGCGAAGCGACCCCTAAGGGTTTAGGCCTGTTGCTCTTGACTCTGGACCTCCCCGGGTCGCGGTCGGAGCGAGTTACGTGCGAGCAGCCAGTAGACGACAGCCGCCACGATGATACCGGTGAAGACTGAGAAGTCAGCGCCTCCGCTTGCCCTAGAGACCGGGCCAACAAAGATGGTGGTGTTAATCGCCGACAGCGATGCGAGCATACCGAGAATCTGGGCGATGATCGCCGGCCAGTGCACTCCCCTGTTCGACCAGTACAGGCCGCCGCGCTCCTGTTGCAGAGCGTGTGCATCATAACGCCGACGTCTTAACAACCAGTCAACCAAATAGATCGCCGTCCACGGCGCTACCCAGACAATTATGAAGAGGACAAAGTCTCCAAGTAGCGTATTGAAGCTGTTCGAGAAGGTTGCATACGCAGTGAGTGCTGCACAGATGACAGTGTCGAGAACGACCGCCTGAAGTCGAGAGAGCTTCAACCCAAGCGCCTGAAGAGTCACCCCGGAGGAGTAAAGGTCAAGGCTATTGATAGCAAACAGCTGCAAGATAGCGATCAAGAGATATGGGGTGAGGAACCAGGCTGGAAAGGCTAGCGGGAGCCCACTGATTGGATTCGTCGCACTCGGGACAAAAGTGAAAATTGCTGCCCCGAGGACCATCAACAGAATAGATGGGATCGCGGTACCGAGAAAGACCCATGCGACCGTCTTGGTCTTGGATGCGGTACGAGGCAGATAGCGAGAAAAATCATTACCATTCTCAGTCCAGCCGAGACCCGAAGTCGAGATAATTACGGCAAGAACAGCGAACATGACTTGCCAGCTTGCCCCATGAGCCACCGAATGCACGTTCAGTTTGCCTAACGAAAGCCCCGCCATCAAGGCGAACAAGATCAAAAACGG